>JALFQD010000048.1 GCA_022785265.1 Clostridium sp.
TTTGTATATATACTCCAAATTCAACTATGGAAGTAAGTGAACTTCTTATAGTAAAAATGAAAGATAGTTCTTCTCAAGCTGATGCAATAGAAGCAAGTATTGATAGTAGAATTCAAAAGCAAAGTGATAACTTTAAAGATTATGCACCAGAGCAATATGGTATTGTACAAAATTATGAACTATCTATAAAAGGAAATTATGTATTTTTTGCTATTTCAGAAGATGCACATGATATGAAAAAGGAATTTAAAGATTATATAAAATAAGAATGGAGTATTAATAATGATTTTTAGTAGTATTATATTTATTTTTACTTTTCTTCCTATAGTATTAGCAATTTATTATATTTCTCCTAAAAAATTTAGAAATTTTGTTTTACTTATTGCAAGTCTTGTTTTTTATGCTTGGGGAGAACCTGTTTACATTTTTTTAATGATATTTACAACTATCTTTAATTATTTGATGGCATTAAGAATAAATATAAGCAGAGTTAGGAAAAAAAAGACATTTCTTATAGCAACAATTATAGTTGATTTACTAATTTTAGGATATTTTAAGTATTATGGATTTTTAATAGAAATAATAAATAGCATTTTTCATGTATCAATTAAATATACACAACTATCACTCCCAATAGGAATATCATTTTATACATTTCAAACTTTATCATATGTAGTAGATGTATATTTAAAAAAAGTAAAAGTACAAAAGAATTTAATAGATTTTAGCACATATGTAACAATGTTTCCACAATTAGTTGCAGGTCCCATAGTTAAGTACTCAGATATTGAAAATCAACTTAAAAATAGAAAAGAAAGTTTTGATAATTTTGGAATAGGTGTTGAAAAATTTATAATAGGATTAGGAAAAAAAGTTCTCCTTGCTAATAATATAGGAATGCTATGGGATACAATACAAGCTCAAAATTTAGAAAGCATATCAGTTTTAACAGCATGGCTTGGTGCAATTGCATACACTATGCAAATTTATTTTGATTTTTCAGGATACTCAGATATGGCAGTTGGTCTTGGAAGAATGTTTGGCTTTAAATTTATAAAAAACTTTGATTATCCATACATATCAAAAAGTGTAACTGAGTTTTGGAGAAGATGGCATATTTCATTAAGTAGCTGGTTTAAGGAATATGTATATATACCTCTTGGTGGAAACAGAAAAGGAATATTAAAACAATGTAGAAATCTTCTAATAGTATGGACTCTTACAGGTCTATGGCATGGAGCAAGTTATAACTTTGTAGCATGGGGTCTTTATTATGGAATATTGCTTATGTTTGAAAAATTTATATTTAAAAAAGTATTAAATAAATTACCAGTATTAATAAAAAAAATTTATACTATGGTAATAGTTATTGTAGGATGGGTAATCTTTGCAGCAGCAGATTTATCATGGGCTATTAAATACATAAAAATTTTATTTTTTGTAGGGAAAAATAAATTTATAGATGGAGACTTTAAATATTACTTAAGTAATAATTTTATATTGCTTATAATACTTATTCTTGCCTCAATACCTTTCTTAAGAAATGTATTTAATATCATAAAAAAATCAAAGGGAGGATATGCAATTTCAATAATTCTACAATACACTTTATTTATATTAGTAATAGCATACTTGCTTAATGCAAGCTATAATCCATTTTTATATTTTAGGTTTTAAGGAGTAAGGTTTTATGAACAAAAGAATAGATTTGTATAAAAAAAGGAAATCATATAAAAAAATATATAATATTTTGATTAGCATTTTCTTTATTGTATTTATAGAAGGAATATTTATTGCAGATTTAGTTAAAAATGATACAGATGTTTCAGTCATGGAAAATAGAACATTAACTCATAAGCCTAGATTTGATATAGATAATTTAATTGAAGGAAGATATACCAAAAAGTATGAAAGTTATAAAAATGATCAGTTTATTTATAGGGAAAAATTTATAAATATAAAAGCTTCAGTAGATTCTTTACTTATGAAAAAAGATAATAATAATGTTTACAAAGGTAAAGAAGGCTACTTATTTGAAGCTTTTGAAAAACCAAATGAAGAATATGAAAAGAATAATATAGAGGCAATAAATTCCTTTATGGAAAGGCATAGTGATATAAATACAACATTTATGCTTATTCCAATATCATCAACAGTATTAAAAGAAAAACTTCCTAAAAATGCACCTATTTTAGATGAAAAAATATATGTAGATGAATTTGAAAAAAGCTTAGATAATAGGATAAACTTTATCTATCCATATGACACTATGCGTTCTCATAAAAGAGAATATATTTATTATAAAACTGACCATCATTGGACAACTCTTGGTGCATATTATGCTTATAAAGAATTATGTGAAAAATTAGAATTAGATAAGAAAGATTTATATGACTATACTGAAATATTAGCTACAGATGAATTTTATGGAACATTATATTCAAAAGGATTATTTAAAATAAAAAAGGGTGATGATATTTATGTGTATATTAATAAAGATGAAAAGGATGAAAGCATAATAACATATACAGAAGAAAAGAAAAAGAGTGCATCATTTTATGATACAGATAAGCTTAAAGAAAAAAATAAATATGATTTATTTTTAGATGGAAATCATCCTCTTGTAGAAATAGAAAATGTAAATGTAAATAATGACAAAAAACTTCTTATGATAAAAGATTCATATGCAAATAGTTTTGTGGAATTTTTAACACCTTTT
The DNA here is from genome assembly GCA_022785265.1 of Clostridium sp. Classification (GTDB taxonomy): domain Bacteria; phylum Bacillota; class Clostridia; order Clostridiales; family Clostridiaceae; genus Clostridium. The sequence goes on from JALFQD010000048.1 coordinate 2,720, forward strand.
TTTTCGGAAATAGTAATGTTAGACCCAAGATATTATTATGATGATATTGAAGAGTTAATTTCTGAAAAAAAATTTACAGATATTATATATTTATATAATTCAAATACATTTTTTCAAGATAACTCACTGTCACTTGTTTTGAATAATTAAATTAACATGGGTGTTGCACAAAAAAATATTATAACAATATAAAAAATACTATATATTATTATAATATTTCTTGATGCAATAGCCCCTTATTTTGATAAAAATACTTTTATTTAAGGAATAATAAAGAAAAATTTCTATAAAAAAAGTATTAAATGTATAATACATAAAAAAAATGTAGTATAATATAGTTATATTAGATAAAATTATCTAATGATAACAAAGCTATAACAAATTGAGAAAAGATATAAAAAATGCTTACAATAGTTGTAAATTAATTTAAAATTTAGTAAAATTAAAATGTAAGTTTAATTTATATAATTTCTAAGAGGATGAGGAGGAATAAGATTGACAGAAATTAAAAAAGACAAGGTGATTGAAAATTTAAATACTGATAAATTAAAAGAAACAGTAGAAAATAAAGAAATTGAAACATCTTTAAAAGAAGAAAAACCCAAAAAAACAAGAATAAGAAAAAAGAAAGAAGAAAAAGATTTAGTTGATGAAAAGATAGAAGAAAGTGAAAAGAAAAATACAAAACCAAGAACAATAAGAAAAAAAGAAGTAGTAAAAGATGATGAAATAGATATTAAAGAAGAAGTAACAATAAAAGAGGAAGTATTAAAAGAAGAAAAAGTTGTTAAACAAAAAAGAAATGTTAAATCAAAGAAAGAGAAAAAAGCTGATGATTCAGAAAATGAATTATCAAAAAGTGTACAAGTTAAAGAAGATAGTGCAGTAGATAAAGATGAAGTTAAAGAAACAAAGCCACCTAAAAAGACAAGAGCAAAGAAAAAATCAACTACAGAAGAAAAAGAAATTATTGTAGAAGAGCAAAAAGAAGTAACAGAAGCAAAAGTAGAGAATAAAGAAAAAACAGAAATAAAAGAAGTAGAAGATAAAAAAGCCACAAAGAAGAGAACAACAACTACTTCTAAGAAAACTACAACAGCAAAAAAAGTTAGTTATACAAATTTTTATGATGGAAAAGAATATGAGGCTCAAGAAATATTTGGCTCTCATTTTGTTACAGAAAAAGGTGTAAAAGGAGTAAAATTTACAGTATGGGCACCAAATGCTAAAGAGATATGGTTAGTATGTGATTCAAATGAATTTAAAATAGATAATAACTATAAGCTTAAAAAGGTATCAAAGAAAGGAATATGGTCAATTTTTATTCCTAATATGGAAGCAGGAGAAAAATATAAATATGCTATTATGAGTCCATGGGATAACGTTGTATATAAAGCAGATCCATATGCAAGATGTTCAGAAGTTAGACCTAATACAGCATCAATAGTATATAAGCCTGAAAAATTCACATGGGAAGATAGAAACTGGATAGCAAAAAGAAAAAGAAGAAACTTATTTACAACTCCAATGAATATATATGAAATACATTTAGGTTCTTGGAAACGTAAAGAAGATGGAAGTTTTTATACTTATGATGAGTTAGCAGACATGCTTCCTGAATATGTTGAAGAAATGGGATATACTCATGTAGAGTTTATGCCTCTTGTTGAATATCCTTTAGATGCTTCATGGGGTTACCAAGGAGTTGGATATTTCTCATTAACATCAAGGTATGGAACTATTGAAGGTTTTAAAAAGCTTGTAAATGAATTCCATAAGAGAGATATTGGAATAATTTTAGACTGGGTTCCAGGACATTTCTGTAGAGATGCACATGGATTATATATGTTTGACGGAACTCCAACTTATGAATACCAAGATGCTTGGAAAGCGGATAACAAAGGATGGGGAACATCAAATTTTGATTTAGGAAAACCAGAAGTTAAGAGCTTTTTAATTTCTAGTGCAATGTATTGGATAAAAGAATTCCATATAGATGGAATAAGAATGGATGCTGTATCTAATATGCTTTATTTAGATTATGATAGAAGACCAGGAGAATGGGTTCCAAATATTTATGGTGATCATGGTAATCTTGAAGGAATAGAGTTTTTAAAAGAAATAAATAAAGTAATAGATGAATCTAATACAAATGTTATGATGATTGCAGAAGAATCAACAGCTTGGAAGAATGTTACTAAGCATGATGGAGAAGATAGTCTTGGTTTTGACTTTAAGTGGAATATGGGATGGATGAATGATACATTAGAATATGTAAAACTAGATCCTATATATAGAAAATATCATCATAATAATATAACCTTCTCTATTCATTATAACTATACAGAAAACTTTATATTACCAATATCTCATGATGAAGTTGTTCATGGAAAAGGGTCACTTATTGCAAAAATGTATGGAGATAATTGGAATAAATACGCTGGATTAAGATTATATCTTACTTATATGATTGGACATCCAGGAAAGAAACTTCTATTCATGGGAACAGAATTTGGACAATTCACAGAATGGAAGGAAAGTGAACAAGTATCTTGGAATGTAATAGAAAAATATCCAATTCATAAACAAATTCATAATTTCACAAAGGAATTAAATAAATTCTATTTAGATAATAAGAGTCTATGGGAATTAGATTATGATAGAAAAGGATTTACATGGATAGATGGAGGAAATACAGAACAAAGTATCTTTAGTTTTGTAAGAAATGGTAAAAAGCCAGGCGATATGTTATTGTTTATATGTAACTTTACACCAATGGTTTATTATGATTTTAAGGTAGGAGTTCCTTATGAAGGAGCATATGTTGAAGTTTTCAACTCTGATGATGAAAGATTTGGCGGTTCAGGACAAATAATGGGAGATGTTGTTTTATTTAGTGAAAAAGTTAAAAAAGAAGTAGTAGAGACTTCAGAAATAAATAATGAAGTAGTAGATAAAGTTGGAAATGAAGCTTTAGATGAAGTTGCAACAGAAAAAGTTGTTGAAGAAGAACCATTATTTAATGGACAAAAACAAACAATAAATGTAAAAGTACCTCCAATGGCTGTCTTAGTTATTGGATTAAAGAAATAATAAGGAGGAGTATAAGGATGAATGTATTACTAGTAGCAGCAGAAGCACATCCATTTATAAAAACAGGAGGACTTGGCGATGTAATGGGAGCATTGCCAAAGGCACTTAGTAAAATTGGTGTAGATGCAAGAGTTGTTATCCCTAACTATAAAAATATAAATTGGAATTTTAAAAAAGACTTTAAATTTATAAAATGGTTCTTTGTAAAAGTAGGATGGAGAACAAAATATTGTGGCGTTTTTGAATATAAGTATGGAGGGGTAACTTATTATTTCTTAGATAATGAGGAATATTTTAATAGAGATACTTTATATGGACATTTTGATGATGGAGAAAGATTTGCTTTCTTTGATAGAGCTGCAATTCAATTTTTAAAAGAAATAAACTGGCATCCAGATGTAATACATTGTAATGACTGGCAAACAGGAATGATTCCTGTACTTTTAAGACTTGAATATGGTAAATTTGATGATTTTTATAGAAATATAAAAACAGTATATTCAATTCATAACATAGTATTCCAAGGAGCTTTTGATAGACATGTTCTCCCAGAATTGTTTGGATATAACTTTAATGCTTACGATAACAAAACTCTTGAATATTGTCATGGTGTAAGTTATATGAAGGGTGGTATAAATTATTCAGATAAAGTTTCAACAGTAAGTTATACCTATGCAAAAGAAATACAAACTCCACAATATGGACATGGTCTTGATGGCTTATTAAGACAAAGAAGCTATGCTTTAAGAGGAATTTTAAACGGAATAGATTATGATGAATATAATCCATGGGATGATAATTTTATATATCAAAAATACAATTATGATTACCGTGTAGATAAGAATATAAATAAAACAAGATTACAACAAGAATTAGGATTACCAGTAAGACCAGAAGTTCCAATGCTTTCAATAGTTTCAAGACTTACAGAACAAAAGGGTATGAATTTAGTTCTAGATATAGCTCAAGGAATTGTTGATATGGATGTACAACTTGTTATTTTAGGAACTGGTGATAAATATTTTGAAGATTGCTTTAGAGGACTTCAATATCATCATCCAGACAAGGTTTCAGTACAAATCAAGTTTGATAATGGCCTAGCACATAAAATATATGCAGGAAGTGATATATTCTTAATGCCATCATTATTTGAACCATGTGGTTTAGGACAACTTATAGCATTAAGATATGGAACTATTCCAGTTGTAAGAGAAACTGGAGGATTAAAAGATACAATAAATCCATTTAATGAATATACAGGAGAGGGAAATGGATTCTCATTTAGAAACTTTAATGCACATGAATTCTACAATACACTAGCTTATGCTGTTCATACTTTCTATAATAAATGGAATTGGAATATGTTAATTGACCATGCTGTTAATTCAAATAATAGTTGGGAAAAATCAGCGTGGGAATATAAGGGAATGTATGAAGAAGTAATGAGATTCCCATATTGGTGCATTTAATAGATAAGTAATTTATAGGGATTTTACAGGAGATGATAGTATGAGAAAAAATGAAATGGTAGCAATGATTTTAGCAGGAGGACAAGGTTCTAGATTAGGAGTGCTTACTAAAAATATAGCTAAACCAGCAGTTCCATATGGAGGAAAATATAGAATAATAGATTTCCCACTAAGTAACTGTTCTAATTCAGGGGTATATACAGTAGGAGTTTTAACACAGTATAAACCTCTTGAATTAAATGCACATATTGGAATTGGAGCACCTTGGGACCTTGATAGACGTGATGGAGGAGTAAGTATATTACCACCTTATCAAGAAGAAAAGGGAGGTAATTGGTATAAAGGAACAGCTAATGCTATCTATCAAAATATAGAATTTATAGATAGATATAATCCAGAATATGTTTTGATTTTATCTGGAGACCATATTTATAAAATGAACTATGAAGAATTATTAAATTATCATAAGGAAAGAAACGCAGATGTTACTATATCAGTTATAGATGTAACATTAGAAGAAGCTAAAAGATTTGGTATTATGAATACTAATGATGACTTATCAATATATGAATTTGAAGAAAAGCCACAACATCCAAAGAGTACAAAAGCTTCTATGGGTATATATATTTTTAATTGGAAGGCTTTGAAGAAATATCTTAAAGAAGATGAAGCAAATCCAAATTCAAGTAATGACTTTGGTAAAGATATAATTCCAGCTATGTTAAGGGATGGATTAAAGATGTATGCTTATCCATTTAAGGGATACTGGAAGGATGTTGGTACAATAGATAGCTTGTGGGAAGCTAATATGGACTTATTAAAGGAAGATTCAGGATTAGATTTATATAGTGATGATTTAAGAATTTATTCTGCAAGTGATGTTAGCCCTGCACAATATTTAGGACCTAATGCAGAGGTAAAAAATTCATTGGTAACAGATGGATGTGTTGTATATGGAAAGGTAGAAAATTCTGTTATATTTCAAAATGTTTACATAGGCAAAAATACAGTTATTAAAGATTCTGTAATAATGCCTAATGCAAAAATTGGAGATAATATTAAAATTAACAAGGCTATTGTAGGAGATAGTGTAATAATAAGAAAAGATTCAACTGTTGGAAATGGAAAAGAAATAGTAGTAGTTCCAGCTAAAAAAGACATAAAGGCAAATAGCAAGGTTATAGCAGAAGTATAGACTTTCTAAGGGTAAGGAGGAGTTTTATAGTGAATAATTGTGTAGGAATAATAAATTTAGATGAAAATGAAAATAGGATGATGGGATTAACCCAAAATAGAGTATTAGCATCTGTTCCATTTGCAGGAAGATATAGAATAATAGATTTCATATTATCTAATATGACTAACTCAGAAATAGAGTGTATAGGGATATTTACAAAAAATAAATCAAGATCCTTAATGGACCATTTAACTAATGGTAGACCATGGGACCTTCATAGAAAAAATAATGGATTAAAGGTTTTTAACTTTGGATATAATAATCTTGTAGAAGATGATGTACATGATTTTTATGAAAATAGAAAATTTATTGAATATAGTAAGTGTGAATATGTATTATTAGCTTCATCTCAAATGATTTGTAACATTGATTATAATAGTGTATTAGAACAACATATTAAAAATAATAATGATGTTACTATTGTATATAAAAATGTAAATAAAAATGATGTAAAAGATTTTGAAGATTGCAGAACAGTTATGCTTGATGAAAATGAAAGAATAGTTTCTTGTGGAGAAAATGTAATAGATGGAGAATCTGCAAATGTAAATATGGAAATGTATATTTTAAAGACAAGCATGTTTTTAGATATAGTTGATAAAAGCGTAAAATATGGAAATTATAAAAAGGTTAAAAGATTTATAACTGACAATGTAAAAGCTTTTAATGTTGGAGGATATAAATTTGAAGGATATGTAGCGTGCATAAACTCTTTAACATCATATTATAATTCAAATATGGATTTATTAAAATTTAAGATTAATAGAGAACTATTTTCAGAAGAATCTCCAATATATACAAAGGCTAGAAGTGAAGCACCAACTAAATATGAAAAGACAAGTATAGTAAATAATTCAATAATAGCTAATGGATGTATCATTGAAGGCGAAGTTAAGAACTGTATAATTGGAAGAAAGGTTCATATTGCAAAAGGAGCAAAGCTTGAAGG
>JALFQD010000050.1 GCA_022785265.1 Clostridium sp.
GGAAGATTATTATTTTTATCATTTTTAGCTCCAATAGTAAATGGAACAGGATTTGTTTTTAAAGAGGTTCAAATATCAGAAGAAAAAAGGTTAGATGTAGTAATAACCTATAATAATCATAAATATATAATAGAGCTTAAAGTATGGCGTGGAGAAGAATACCATGAAAGAGGCTTAAAGCAATTAGTAGATTATCTTGATATAAATAATCAAAATAAAGGATATTTATTAGTATTTAACTTTAACAAAAATAAAGAATATAAAAAAGAAGAATTAATTGTTGAAGGCAAAGAAATATTTGAAGTATTTGTATAGCACTATAAGTATTTAAAAAATAGCAACAAAAAATAGAAAAGTAAGTCTAATAAGAAAATAAGTAGACGAAAATAAATAAAATATGATATAATACAAATATCAAATGAAGAAAAACAAATTTGTGCAATCCCCAAAATACCTAAAAAAGGGGGGAGGTTGCACAAAAAAATAAAAACTTGAGAAAATGGCTTAAACACTAGCTTTCAAAGAAATTTAAAAAAATATGCAACCTAAAAACATACCCTATTTTTAAAGAAAAACTAAAAATCAAAAAGGGGTTGCACAAAATGGCAAAATTAACTCGCATGAACACTAGGTTTTAAAGGGGTGCTGTGGAAATTATATTAGACTTGATTAAGGGATTATCACAAGATGTTTTAGATAAAAAAGCATCTATGGGAACGTTAGGTGGAAATTATATTAGACCTGATTAAGGGATTATCACAGAATAAGGTATCTTTCCACAATATTTTTTTATTGTTAGTGGAAATTACATTAGACCTGTTTAAGGGATACTAAAGAAAAATATAATAGTGTATTACAAAAAGGAAAAATAGGCGACCTAGAAATAGGTTGCTTATTTTTTTGTATAATTTTCTTTGATTTTTATAAACAATATAGACAAAAAAAAGTCTAATATGATAGAATAATTGTAAAACATATTGAAAATAATTAAATTATATATAATAGTGTATCGATGTAAAGAAAAAATGGGGAGTGGGAAACACATGAAAAGAAAAACATTAATAGCAATAATACTTACAGTCGCTATGACTACAAATATTACCGTATCTGCAGCAACAATAAAAGAAACTTCTACTGCAACTGCAAAAGAAACTTCTACTACAACAACAATAGGAGAAACATCTACTGCAGATGAAGTTGTAGAATCTGTTAAAGGAGAATCTAGAATTGAAACTCCTAAGATAACTTATAGTACTCACGTGCAAAATATAGGTTGGCAAGATGCAGTTACAAGTAACGGAATAGGAGGTACAACAGGTAAATCTTTAAGACTAGAAGCCTATAAATTAAATCTAAAATCTAGTGAAGATTTATCAATTGAATATCGTAGTCATGTTCAAAATGTAGGATGGCAAGATTGGAAATCAAATGGGGAGCTATCAGGAACAGAAGGTGAATCAAAAAGACTAGAGGCTATTTCTATTAGATTAACAGGAAAAGATGCTAGTAAATATGATATTTATTATAGAGTACATTGTAGTTATATAGGCTGGTTAGGCTGGGCTAAAAATGGAGAAGATGCAGGAAGTACTGGACAAGGAATAAAGGTAGAAGCAATGCAAGTAGTAATTTTACCAAAAGGACAAAAAGCACCAGGAAGTACAGAAAATCACTTTTTATCAACACCATCAGTAACATATACAGTAAAGTTTCATAATGGTAATTTTGGAAACAATGTTAAAGATGGAGCCATGGCAGGTACAACTGGACAAAGCAAACAACTAGATGGAATAAAAATAAACCTAAATAACTCTTCTTTAATGAGTGGTTCAATAAATTATCAAGGACATATTCAAGGAATAGGTTGGGGTGATACAGTTTCTGATGGGACTTTTCTAGGAGTAAATGGTAATAGACTAGAAGGTATAAGAATATGGTTAACTGGTGCTATGGATGTTTATTATGATGTTTACTATAGAGTACATTGTCAAAGCTTAGGATGGTTAGATTGGGCTAAGAATGGAGAAAGTGCTGGTAGTGAAGGTTATGGCTACAGAGCAGAAGCTATAGAAATAAAATTAGTTAGAAAAGGGTTAGGACCTGATACAGATGAAACTGCTAGTTTTAAGAAAGCTAAGAAAGTTAATCCACAATTGAAAAATATTTGTCATTTAGATTCACCAACAATAGATTATAACTATTACTCAGACTCTATTACTCTAAGAGGATGGGCTTTATCTGGATACAGAGTAAATGGAATACATGTTTATTTAGATGATAAGTTTTATAAAGCAATTCCTGTTGATGGGTATAGACCAGATGTATCAAATGCCTATCCAGCTTATGAAGATGATTATAGTGGTTTTTCTGTAACAATACCTATGAATGGTCTAGAGACAGGACAACACCAAGTTAGATTATATATAATAGATGGGAATAATAAAACTTTCTGTCCAACAATAACTTCAGATGAGGATAGACATCAAAAGGACTCTATAAGTTTTTATAATAACAATCTAAATATCTCAGCATCTAACTACTTTTTTAATGGAATGGCTAGTTGGAGAAAAACCGTTCTTAATCATGCTTTTGGAATGAGAGGAATAGCTTACTACTTAGGTGGAAATTTCTATGACCCTGGTACTCATATAAGTTACTCAAATGGAATGTATTATTTTACTCCAGTAAGCCAATTACCTAAAACAGGAGCAGTTCCTGGATATGGATTAGATTGTGCAGGATTTACTCAAAGATGTTATAGAATGGCAGGAATTTATATTGGTAGAACTACATGGGACCAATGTACTTACTTATGTAAAACTAGTCTACCAAAAGCAGGAGACTTATACTTTAAGAAGGACTTAGACCATGTTGGTATTTACTTAAAAGATAATGGAGATGGAACATTTACTTATATTGACTGTAATCAAACATGGGAAGGTGCAATGCCTGAGAATCATGTTAGAGGAAGAGTTGAAGTAAGAAGAGAGAAAAAAGTTAAAGATTGTGTATTTTATACACCATTTAACTAAATAACAGATTTTTATTGTGATATGGATTGTTAAGGCATATAGTTAATTTAAAAAAAGGCTGTTACATCAAGAAACTTTAATACAATATATATTGTATATTGTTACGAAATTCATTTAGTGACAGTCCTTTTTTTAAAAGTGCAAAGTTTTTGTCTTTTAAAACATTCTAGTTATAGATATAATTAGCTCATAGGAACAGATAAGGAAGTGCATAAAAGAGATACTTCGGGATTTGTTGTAAATGGATGGTGTCGCTGGTTCGAGTCCAGTTTTATATCTTTTTAAAAAAGGTATAAATAGCTCAGTTTTGGTAGAGCACATAATTCTCTTTTAGTTTTTCTCCTTATTTTTTTAGATAGTGTATATTTGAGTTACTTCAATTGGTTTATTTGGTTCGAATCCAAAAATACTCAAATAGCTTTTCTTCTAAATTTGTTTCCTATTAAGAAGTGCAGAGAAGTGTTACTTCATTCCAAGAGTTGTTCCACACTTCTCGATTTTCTCTTAAATTTATTATTTATAGAAGGAGTGTTAAGATTTTGAGTAAGTTTAATTTAAAAAATATAAATAAAACAGTAAATAAAAGTGGAAACGTAGCATATAAAATGGATGATAAAGAAAGACTTATAACTGAAGTTTTAACATCTTTCTTTAATGAAAATAAGTTTTATGGAGATAATTCTAGTAAAATAGTAGAAGATATTAGAAAGATAGCTATTAATGATAGTAGGTTTTTAGCTAATCTTACATTATATACAAGAAAAGAAATGCATTTAAGAAGTATATCTCATGTTTTAGCTGGGGAGCTTTCAAAAAGTGTTGAAGGAAAGAAGTATGCTAAAGAAGTAATTAAAAATATTGTTGAAAGACCAGATGATATGAATGAGATTTTAGCTTATTATTTAAATACTTTTGGAAAGCCAATCCCTAATGGAATGAAAAAAGGTTTAGCAGAAAGCTTTTTAAAATTCAATGAATATTCTCTAGCAAAAAACAACAAAAAAGGGGAAGTTAAGCTTAAAGATATCCTATGCTTAACTCATCCAAAGGCTAAAAATGAAGAACAAAATGAGTTATTTAAAAGAATTTTAGAAGATAGAATGAAAACACCAGAAACTTGGGAAACTATTTTATCAGCACATGGAAATAATGCAGAAACTTGGGGATATTTGATTGAAAATAACTTAGTTGGTTATATGGCTTTATTAAGAAATTTAAGGAATATTGTAAATGCTAAGCCTTATAATATGGATAAGGTTTTTGAAATAATAAGAAGTGAAGAGAGAGTAAGAAAAAGCAAACAACTTCCTTTTAGATTTTATTCTGCATATAAATCAATAAAAGATGATAAAATATGTGAAGAAAAAGCTTATGAGGCTTTAGAAGAGGCTATAAAGTACTCAGTTAAAAATATCAAAAAATTAAAGGGAAGAACACTAATTGCAGCTGATGTTTCTGGCTCTATGAATTTTACTATAAGCTATAGAAGTAATATAAAATGTTCTGAAATTGCAGTTGTAATGCTTGCTATAGCAAATTATATATGTGAAGATGCAATAACTGTAACATTTGATGATAGTTTAGTATTATATGATTTAGATAAAAGTAAAGGAATACTAAAAAATGCAGAATCAATATATGTTGGAGGGGGTTGGACTGACCTTACTCTTCCTATAAAATATATATTAAATCAAAAAATTAAAGTAGATAGGATAATAATGCTCTCAGATAATGAAATAAATAGTGGATACTCAAGAACATGTCAAGCTTGGGTAGATAAATATAGAAAAGATATAAATCCAGATTTATGGGTTCACTCTATAGATATGCAAGGTTATGGAACTCAGCAGTTTATTGGAGAAAAAACAAATATTTTAGCAGGATGGGATGAAAAGGTTTTAGATTTTATTCCAAGAGTAGAAGAGGGGTTAGGCTCTCTTAAAGATGAAATAGAAAACTATTATTTTAAAGAAGATTATTGTAAAAATATTACACAATAAATTAAATGTTTACAAATATAATAGTATTGTGACATTTTATAAAAGGATGTGAATTTAATGAAAATAGTAAAGGGAGAATATAGTGAAGCTATTATTTTTACAGATGATATAGAAGAAGAGGCAACGGAGCAGATAAAAGAACTATGTAGCCAACCCTTTGCTAAAGAGTGTAAAATAAGAATAATGCCAGATACCCATGCAGGAAAAAGTTGTGTAATAGGCTTTACTGCTGACTTAAAGGATAAGGTTATCCCTAATATTGTTGGAGTGGACATTGGTTGTGGTATGCTTACGATTTCTTTAGGAAAAGAAGAAATAGATTTAGAAAAGCTTGATGAAACAATAAAAAAATATGTTCCTTCAGGAATGAATGTACATGAAGGAAGAATGGTAAGATACCCAGAATTACAAAATCTTTATTGTTATAGAATGTTAAGAAATTCAAAAAGAATAGAGAGAAGTATTGGAACATTAGGTGGCGGAAACCATTTTATAGAGATAGATAAAGATAAAAATGATAATAAATACTTAATAATTCACTCAGGAAGCAGAAACCTAGGAACTCAAGTTGCAGAATATTATCAAAATCTTGCTGTAGATTTATGTAGTGGAAAAGAAGATTATTTCATAAAAAGAGATGAACTTATAGATACTTTTAAAAAAGAAGGAAGAAGAAAAGAGATTCAGAAAGAATTAAAGAAATTAAAAGAAAAATATGATAGTATGTTTCCAACATATCCAAAAGAGCTATGCTTTTTAAGTGGAAAGTATAGAGAAGAATATTTGCATGATATGAATATATGCCAAGAATATGCAGTATTAAATAGAAATACAATAGCAGATATTATACTAAAAAGAATGTTTAATAAATCTCTTAGTGAGTATGAATCTTTTAATACAACCCATAATTATATAAATTTTAAGGATAATATAATAAGAAAAGGAAGCGTGTCTGCATATAAGGGTGAAAAGCTTTTAATTCCAATAAATATGAGAGATGGAAGCCTTATATGCATAGGAAAAGGAAACGAAAATTGGAACTATTCAGCACCTCATGGAGCAGGAAGGCTTATGAGTAGAACAAAAGCAAAGGAAGTTTTAAATTTAGAAGAATTTAAAGATTCTATGAAAGGAATATATACATCATCAGTAAGTGAAAATACCTTAGATGAAGCTCCTATGGTATATAAGCCTATGGAAGAAATTATAGATAATATACAAGAAACAGTAGAAATTTTAGAGATAATAAAACCTATTTACAATTTTAAAGCTCAAGGATAAAAACTAACTTATTTAGTCTTTTAGTGTATATGAAAGTATAAAATAGAAGAAGCGGATTTAGAAATTTCCTTCGCTTATAGTTAGAAAGTGTGAATTTATTGCTTTGCGTTGACTTGGATTTAGTATGTCAAGAAAAGTGATAAGTTCATACTTTTTTTTGAAAGGTTTTTGTTTTGCATTTTAGTTATTTAGTGGATGTGATATACTGTAATGGTTATCAAATAAAATGGAAGGGGATGTTTTATATGGAGTTATTTCATGAATATAAAAACAAGTATTTTCATTTGATATTTACTATATTATCTTTAGCTAAAGATGGCATTACTGAAGATGAAATAATAAAATTAATACAGAAAAATGGATATAATGACTATGAATTTGTTGATAAAAATGGATGCACTTTAAGACAAATGATTTTAAATAAATGCTATGATAAGGAAAATAATCTTAATTTATTAAAAGAGGAAAATGGAAAGTATTATCCAATAATAACTGACAAAGGACAAGCACCACTAAAAGTTAGATTTACCTCTCTAGAAAAGCAGTGGCTTAAGGATTTAATAAGTAATGAGAAAGCAAGAACTTTACTTGGAAAAGATATTGTAGATAAGCTTGAGGAAGCATTAAAGGATGTAAAAAATTTAAGCTATGGAAATATTGATATAACAAATAGTATTGTATCTTTAGAAAATGTAGAAGATAAGGAGTTTAGAGAAAAGTTTTTTGTAATTTTAAAGGGAATTGTAGAGCATAAATATATAAAATACACTAACGTAGATAAAAATGGAAACATATATAAAAATCAAAAGGCCATTCCTATTAGAATAGAATATTCATTAAAAGATGATAAATTTAGAGTCTCATTTTATTCAGTAGAAGAAAAAAGACCAATTATGACAGTGATGGATAATTTAAAAGAAATATCTTTAGAAGAAAATATAAAAGAAGAAATTTTAAGAAAAGATATACTTATGAAAATTAAGAATAAATATGTAGATGAACCTATAATCCTTCAAGTTAAGGACGAAAAATGTGCAATGGAGAGGTTTTTTATGAGTTTTTCATCCTATGAAAGATATGCAAGAGTTATAGAAAAAAATATTTATGAAATAGAGCTTTATTATTATAGCTTTCAAAAAGAAGAGGTAATAAAAAAAATAATTTCTTTAGGACCATATGTTAAGGTAAAATCTCCAAAAGATATTATAGAGATAATAATAGAAAGAATAAAACGTGCATACGAACTTTCAATGTAGTTAAAGATAGATGATAAAGTAATTTTGAATTGGCGTAAGCCTAATAATATGAAATTTTAATGTAGTTTAAGATGGTAATTTATAACATAGAATGTATATTATATTATAGTATAGTATAGTATAGTATGTATATGAGCTTTATATAGCTAAAGGGGGGAAGGTTTTGTTTTCAGAGTTTATTAAGCATTATAATAATATAAGAGAAATATTAAGGGACATATTTTTATATGGATGCTTTTCAAGAGAAGCTTTAGAGGAGAAAAATGGAAAAAGTACAAGAAAGCTTAAATATGAAATGGGAAGAATTCAGTATTACATAAAAAATGATTTTATAAAGGAAGAAAGGGATGGAAGAAGTAAGCTTTTAAATTTAAGTTATGATTCTGTTTCAAATACAAAAAACTTTTTAGTAGAGACATATTTTAGTAAAAGTTTTACAAAAACTGATTTAATTTTATATTATTATCTTCTTATAACACTAAATTATAATAATAAACCTATGTCTTTTGGTGAAATAGAGGAGTTTTTAATTGATAAGGAGCTTATAGAATATGAAAATATAAGTAGTAAAACTATAGAAAGAAAGCTTAAAGAGTTAAATAAAGAAATGGACCTTATTTCATGTAAAAAGCAAGGGAGAAATAATTTGTATTCTATATCAGAGGATATTTTAAAGGATTTTAGTGATGATGAAGTGAAAATTCTTTATTATATTTCAAATTTATACAGAAATATTGTTTTACCTAATATGTGTGGACATTATTTTAGTGAAACTTTGTCAGATTATTTATTATTTGAAAGGGGAATATCAATAAATAATGAGGATTGCTTTCAATATAGAGACCTGCACTTTCATCCAGTAATAGAAGAGGAAGTATTATATAAGCTTTTAAATGTAATAAATGAAGAAAAAAAGATAATTTTAGATGGAAATGTAAAAAGTTATAGAAGAAAAAGGTATGAAAATGAAGTATTAAAGCCATATAAGATAAGATACGACAGTAATTGTGGAAGATATTATCTTGTTTCTTTTACTAATAATAACAAATGTGTTCTTTCAAGGCTTGATAGAATAAAAGATGTTAAGGAATTAAAAGATAAATATGAAAAAGATTCCTTAGATGAGCATTACAAAGAAACAATGGAAAAAAGCTGGTCAAGTGTTCCTAAAAATTATAGTGGGGAGCATCAAAAGCTTGAGTTTTATGTAATTATAAAAGACAAAGAGGATATGTATATTTTAAATAAAATAAAAAGTGAGATTGGTGAGGCAGAAATAATTGATGAAGGAAAAAAGTTTAGAGTTATAAAAAAGGTAAATGATTGTTATGAAATGATACCTTGGTTTAGAAGTTATGCTGGGAATATAAAAATAATTTCTCCTGATTGGCTTAAGAAAAAGCTTAAGGAAGATTGGAGAATTATGCTTGAAGAATACAAAAAAACTTAAAATTATTACTTTGATTTTGCTACAAATTTCTTTATATTAGAAAAAAATACAAAAAAACTATTGCAAGGAATAAAAAATATGCTATAATAAGGTTATAAATAACTTATATAAAAGTAAATAATATATTATATAAGAGTGAAATATAACTTAGAAATAAAAGGGGGGAATTAGCAAGAAAAGGTCTCTTGCTAAGTGTATTATGAAAGAAGCAAAAATCAAAGGAATTATTTTAGGAACAGTAATTGGTGTAGGAGTACTTATAACAGGATTATTTAGTTTTACAACAGTACCAGCAGGTAATACAGGGATAAAAGTAAGACTTGGAGCAGTTCAAGAATCTTCTTTAAAGGAAGGTCTTAACTTTAAAATTCCATTTGTAGAAAGAATAGTTTTAATGGATAATAGAACTCAAATAGTTACAGCAGAAGGTAATAGTGCAAGTAAAGATTTACAAACAGTTGAAAATACAATTGCAGTAAACTTTAGGGTAAATCCAGAAAAATCAGCTTACCTATATCAAAAGGTTGGAGTTGGATATGTAGATACAATAATGTCTCCTGCTATACAAGAAGCTACTAAGAGTACAATTGCAAAATATACTGCTGAGGAGCTTATAACAAAGAGAGCAGAAGTAGGAGAAGGAATAAAAGAAGAACTTTCAAATAAAGTTTCTGATTATGGGATAGTAGTAGAAAATTTAAATATAGTTAATTTTAATTTCTCTGAAGAATTTAATGCAGCAATAGAAGCAAAACAAACAGCTACTCAACAAGCATTAAAGGCACAAGAAGATTTATCAAGAATAGAGATAGAAGCAAAGCAGAAAGTTGTAGAAGCACAAGGTGAAGCTGAGGCAAACAGAATACTTTCAGAAAGTATTAGTGACCAATTATTACAAAGAGAATTTATTAATAAATGGGATGGAAAGCTACCAACTGTAATGGGTTCTGAAGGAAATATAATGGATATAACTTCATTAATGGAAAAGAGTGGACAATAATATGAAATTGTAAAAGATAAAATAAAATATTTAGGATTAAGAAGATATGTTTTCATGAAAAATATATAAATTTTAATCACTAGCCTTCTTATTTTAAATAGTATAAATAAGGAGGTTTTTTTATGGACTTTATGAATTTTATTATGGAGAAATGCCTTATTCTAATTCCAGCATTATATATTGTTGGTTGTATATTAAAAAAAGCAAACTTTATAAAAGATAAATATATACCAATAATTTTACTACCATTAGGAATTTTAGGAGCAATAGCAATTAGTGGCATTTCTGTAGAATCAATAATACAGGGAATTCTAGTAACAGGTGCAACAGTCTACAGTAATCAAGTATGCAAACAAATGAAAAAAAATGAAACAAAAGAAAAAAACAATAGCCATAATTAGTATTATCTTTAAGCCTAATAAAATTAACTTTGCTTATTAAACTTTGGAGTTCTTATTTTATGAGGTAGTGACTTGGAGCCTACAGGGCGGAACAACCGAATAACATAAGAACTCCAAAGTTTTTTAATCAAGCAAAGTTAATTCTATTTTCTCTTAGTAGCTATTTCTATATTTATCTTTCTTTTGCCTATTTTTTGTCCAATACATTTAGTCATTACTTTATCTAAAATATCACTATCTATAGTAACAAAAGAAAATTTATCAAGTATATCAACTTTGTTTATCTTCTTTCCAGATACATTAGCTTTTTCAATTATAAATTTAACTAATGTTTTAGGAGTTAAGCCATCTTTTTTTCCTATTGAGAAGAATAGTCTTACATCATCACCCTTAGGTGCTTCAAGCTTATCTTTTTCATAATCAAAGCTCATTTCTTTATCAAATTGCATTTTAAGTAATGCAGATATTACATCTAAAGGATTGTTTTCTTCACAAAGCTTTGAGGCGATAGAAGAGTAATTTTCAAAATTTCCTTCAGAGATTACTTTATTTACTTCTTCTAACTTAATATTAAATTTAGAATTTAATATTTGTTTTACTGATGGAACAGCCATTTTTGTCATTGTTCCTTTAGTGACATTTTTTATTTGTCTAAGCATTGAGTTTTCTCTTGGAGTTATAAAAGAGTAGGCAGTTCCTTCTTTATTTGCTCTTCCACATCTTCCTATTCTATGAACATAGCTTTCTACATCTTGAGTTAAGTCATAGTTTATTACATGAGTAATTCCATCAACGTCAATTCCTCTTGCTGCAACATCAGTAGCAACTAAATAGCTTAAAGAACCTTCTTTAAATCTTTTTAAAGTTCTCATTCTATGAAGTTGAGACATATCTCCATGCATACCTTCAACCACATAATTCCTAGCTTGAAGTCCTTCAACAAGTTCATCAACACCTTTTTTTGTTTTACAGAATATTATAGCTGCATTAGGAGTATCAAAGTCTAAAACTCTACAAAGAGCTTCAAATTTGTTTTTATTGTTTACTTCAAAATAAATTTGCTTTATCTTTGAAACAGTCATAGAAACTTTTTTTATGTTTACTATTTTTGAATCTTTTTTCATATAATTTTTTGCAAGCTTTCTTATTGGATCTGGCATAGTAGCAGAAAATAAAAGAGTCTGTCTTTCTTCTGGAAGTTCTTTTATTACTGTTTCTATATCTTCAATAAATCCCATATTAAGCATTTCATCAGCTTCATCAAGAACTAAAGATTGCACATTTGAAAGCTTAAGTGCATTTCTTCTTATAAGGTCTAAAACTCTTCCAGGAGTTCCTACAACAATATCTATACCTTTATTTAATTCACGAATTTGCTTTTGGATAGAATCTCCTCCATATATAGGAAGTATAGAGATTTTTTCATACTTTGAAAGCTTAATTAATTCTTCATATATTTGAATAGCAAGTTCTCTTGTGGGTGTTAATATAATAGAGCTTATCTTTGAACTTTTCTTCATATTATTTAGTATTGAACATCCAAAGGCAGCAGTTTTACCAGTACCAGTTTGCGCTTGCCCTATAAGGTCATAGCCTTCTATAGCAAGAGGAATTGCTTGGGCTTGAATTTGAGATGGATGTTCATAGCCTAAATCCTTAATTGCTTTAAGTATAGAACTTTTTAAATTTAAATCTTCAAATGTTATATTTTCCATGTAATGTTCCCTTCATCATATATTTTTTGTATTTTCTTAAGAGGCTGTCAATTTAAAAACTTTATAATAATATATAGTACAATATCATCTTAATAAAACTTTATATCTTACATATTGTAGTAATCTTTTCTAATGCGACAACTCTATTTTTTTAGGAAATTATATCTGTTTATGAATTTTACATAATTCATTAAGCTTATTAATAAAAGAAATAAGTTTAAAAATTTCCTTAGTTAGTTAATAACTTTGTGCTAAATTAAAGTAGGTAAAATAAAAAAGCAAAGTAATAATCTAACACCTTTATATGTTAACTAACTGTATAAGTATAAACTAATAATAAGAATAATGCAAAGATTATTTAAGAAAAACATTACTAAAATTTAAATTTAATTGTTTTGCCATGGAGTAGCATCAGATGGCATTCTCCAGTCTCCTCTAGGAGATAAGGAAATACTTCCAACCTTAGGACCATCAGGAAGAGCACTTCTTTTAAATTGTTGAGTAAAGAATCTCCACATAAATTTATCAAGCCATTTTTTTATTTCCTCTTCACTATAATCATCTTTAAAAGCTTGCTTTGCAAGGAAG
>JALFQD010000075.1 GCA_022785265.1 Clostridium sp.
ATTGTGAATTACCTCGTTCCTTAACTTTGTATCTTTATTATACACTATGCTATTCTGTTTGTCTATTGGCAAAACGCACAAATTTCGGGAAAATTTTTTGTATAATATTTGTGCGATTTTCCCCTTGACAAATTGGCTGGCAGTATGTTATAATAAAATGCCGGCCAGTGGCGATTGTGGCCGGCGCGCCCATTTTATCACATTCTATTGGATTTGTCAATAGGAAAAATAAATAAAAAAAAATATCCCAAATTGGGATATTTTTTATTGCAGAAGTCCAAAGCCGCAACGGAAAATAATGATAACTTCGCCGGTTGTATTGTCAACAACAATGTATTTGTTGCGCCAATGGTGCTTTCTACCAGTAGAACAACGCTGAGCAAATGTCATAGCGTCATCCAGAGAATCCCAGTGGAGCGGAAATTCATAATCATTTTCATAAACATGATACATAATTTTTACTTCCTTTCTTCGGGGCTTAGTAGCCCCGATTTTCCAAGCGGCACAGCCGACCAGCAAGGACACCAGCCAGCCAAGTCTTAGACTGTTTCATCAGCCAAGCGGCGGTGCTCTGGCAGTTCGCCCAAATGTCCCAAGTCTGGCCCTCGCGGATAATGTCCGCTTTCTTCATGCCCATAAGCTTGTTGTAGTAGATGTTGTAGTTGTCAGTCATTGTTGTTGTCTCCTTTGTTCTTTGTGTCTTAATTATAGCATGAAGATTGCGGTTTGTCAAGCCCTAATTTTATTTTTTTTTAATCAACGTATTCAGAATACAGAACTTTCCATCCAGCCGCGTCAAGATTGTATCTGCGAAAAGCGTCAATTCCATTGTATCCAAAGATGATTCTTTCTTCCTGAGTGTTAATGTTCAGGATACCAAACTCAAACATGATTATTACCTCTCTTTACTTTGTATCTGTATTATAGCACAGAATGTGATAGTTATCAAGAACTATTTTTCTTAATGTAATAAGGATTATTCCCTATCACATAAAGAAAATAAATGGGACTAAGATAAGAATAATAGTCAAGACTAATTCGCATACCCAAAGAACAATAACAGGCCAATCGTATTTCCAACTGATAGAAGTCTTGATAAAATCTCTCATGTTAATTACAAGCGTAGCACAGAGAAAAAGAGAAAAGCTCCAAATAATAATCGAGTACAGGACCTGAATCATAGTCATTGTGTATTACCTCATTTCCTTACCTTGTATCTGTATTATAGCATTTCGGGAACGCTTTGTCAAGCCTTTTTGCGCAAATATTTCACAGAATTTTTCTTTACTACTTTAGCTTGGTGAAGTTCCGGAAACTCACTATCGTGTGCGGAGACTAACAGACGCAGAAAGAGCACGCTTTGCTTAGCGCGCTCTAACCTCGATGATTTCATCATCACAGATGGGTGATGTTCCCATGGTATTCATTACCAGAAGGACCTTATCTCCAATGGACACATTTTCGTCTGTAGTACTCCATTCATTGCCCGCGTCATCTGCGTAGAATTGGACATTGCCATTGACTTCACAAACGGTTGCACTTCTCGCATAGATGCTATTGACATCCTGAGCTGGGTGTGCCTTAATGTACTGGCAGAGTAAGATAATGAGCAGGACAACAGCGACTGCGCTGATAGCGCTGAAGATGTTCATGCGGCGTCTGATTTCTTCCATAGTGAATACCTCTTTCCTTTACTGTATTTATAGTATAGCACATTGTGGGAAATCTGTCAAGGGATAATTTTGTACAAAAAGCGCAGAAGATTTTTGTGACATTTGTATAATACGCAAACTCGGCGCGCCACACCCGCCAGCGCGCCGAGCAGCCTATTGATGTGATGATTATGTGCTATTCATTATGTGCTATTCATTATGTGCTATTTATTATGTGCTATTCATTATGTGTATAGATTATTATACTTATTGCGTGCTTGCGCACGTGCTCACAGTCTTTGAGCAGCTTAAGAATGTGAGAGTTGCTTATTCAATTATATTCTCAACTTTCTCTGCTAACTCTTCTGGCACATCAAGATCTAGGTCGAGCAGCACCTACATTGCTATCTTGTATTTCACTAAGTCTTCGTTGGTTTTACTGATACCCACATACTACTAACCATCGTTGTTGAGAATAGAGAAATAAACTTCATCTCCAATATTTAACTTGTATGTATCTCTGATTCCTTTTGGAATAACTACTCGACCTAATGTATCAATCTTGCGTGATACATTCATTGGCATTATTGATAACATTATCATTCTCCTTCTGGATAGATAGATTAGCTGATAGCACAAAGCGGGGCATGAGTTTGTATTGATAATAAAAGGTTAAAGATGTAAGGGAAACTCTTTGTGCTTTATTTGACGGGGTGTATAAATGAAGCTGTGCTTGCTCTGTAAGAATCAAGACAACAGACTGCTAATATTTTCTCAGGACAGAATCAGCTAGAAATACCCCGGGGTGTATTATGGGAAAAAATTTTTTTATTTTTAATTTTTGGGTATGTGCTGAGCAAAACTCTCTCCAAAACATTTTTCAATTCTGAATTACGGAAAAACATTTTTCGATTTCAAATTACGGAAAAATATTTTTCAATTCTGAATTACGAAAATATAAAATATTTATTTATAACAAAAATAAGTAGTGCTTTCCCACCAACCAGTATTTACATAACTACTTTTCCAAATACCACTACCTTGTGTAAATTGAGCTTGATATACTACATTCAAAGGAATATCAACATATCCTTCTAAAGCTAATCGCGCATTTTCATAACATCTATCTTCAATATCAGCAGGATTCGCACGTGCATACCACTCCAAATAAGCACCTGGTTGAGTAATTACACCTTCAATGGTATCTGGAAAATCTTTATCTAACATTCTATTAATAACAATTCGAGCAACTACTTGTTGATGCCAATCAGGACAGCCTTTACTTTCATAATGAACAACATTAGCTAACATCTTCAACTCCGCATCTGTATAGGGAACTGCATGCCGTACTTCAGTTACACCATCATAAATCTCTTGCGCTCTTACAATAATAGGATCATCTTCTGGAAGTCCAATAGAACGAGCCAATTCAGCAATTTGATGGGCTTTATCCTTAACATCATCTACATCTTTGCCAACATAAGTAAATCCGCACAAAGATAAAATTAAGCACAAAGCTAAACAAATAATAATAAATTTTTTCATTTTTCTTTACATCCTTTATCATAAAATTTACATTCTAGCATACATTGCCCATCAAAAAAGCAAGGTCTACACTTCATTAAAAGGAAAGTCTATAATTCTGCATGGTTACTATAATTATTACAATAATTCCATGCCTTTTCAAAGCCATATTCTTGCGCCATTCGCACAATTACATATTCATTTTTTAAACGACACCACTTTTGTTTATCTTCATCAGTAAAATGTTTGCGCTTCTAAGTGCCATCAAAAGTATAAGCAATAGTACCGTCTTCACGTTCAATGGGAGTAAAAGTAGTCTAAATCTAAAATGGATTTTCTAAATTTAATTTCTTACTTTCATATAAAGTAAATTCGCGTTCCCAAAGGCTTACTTTCCATTCAAAACTAGTAATCATCATACCCATCTTGCCTCTAGCGCATTCAAAATATCTTTGTAAGCATTTTCGCGCTTTTTATAAATTGGCCGATATACTTTGCGCAATTCTGTATTAAAACAATTATTACCAATATCAAGAATGCCGCGGTTATTTGTCGCCCATCCTCCAAGAGCAAAAGGATAACAATTAATGATATGCTCACCTTCTGGGAAATCAACGATGGTCAAAGTTGATTCAGAGATCATATCAAAAATATCTGGAGTATGCTTATTACACAGATGAACGGTAATGTCATGCGCTAACAGTACATTGAGAAGTGGCGCGAGATATTTATTGTTGCGGTAGTCTGTACAAAAACATACTGTGCTATGTGGAGAGAGCGCTTGGGCAATTCTTGTTAGAGGATCTATCCAATTTTTCTGATTATATTCTTTAAGTTTATTTATTGAATTTGTCACTGTCATCTTCATCATTCCATCCTTCAGGCATTAATATATCTAAAATATAATTAAAAACATTAGTGATAGCAAAAAATGGACCACCAATTAAAAATATTAATAAAGCAATAAATTTATCACTGTTTGATTCTATTTTTTTAATAAAAGGAGCATATTCTATAAATTCAAGAGTAGAAATTACTCCCCATAATAAAACTATTATGATTCCTCCCAATCAAAATATCCTCCTTCGTATTCATAAACTATACAATTTGGAATGAACGTTAGCATTTTAATATCTGCTAAATCTTCAGGAGGATCTTCTGGCTTATAACTTGTGAATACAATTAAATTATAATCTTCATATTTTGAAAAATCTGTAATTATACCATCAAAATCAGCATTGAATACAATACTTAATCCAACAGTACAAGGATATTTATTTATAGCTTTACCTAATACTGTTTCTGTTTGACTTAATGTGGTATTATTAGAAGTATTAGAAAAAATAAATACAACATACTTTAATCCTTCAATAATTACCATAATTATTAAAAAAATAATATTTATAATACTTAATACTTCCATATAATCCTCCTATCTTTTTATTCTATAAATATTATAATAAATTTTTTTAAAATTGTCAAATTTCTGTAAATGGGCAATTTCTATTAATTTATCTAAAAAAATTTTTAATCTTTTATTTAAAAGATTAAAAATTTTCTTTGACAGAAGAGAAAATTTGCGATATAATATTTATATAGACTGGAGGTAAAAAATGATAAAGTTAGATTATTCTTTACAAACTCCAGAAGAGAGAAATGAATTAGTCAAAAAGATTCTTGCTGAGAATCCTGAACCAAGTGAAAAATATTTAGAAGTCTTGGCTGACTATTTAGTTCTTTGTATGGAGAAACAAGAGAAAAAGGAAAAAAAATTATTAACTGAAAATCGTATGGCTACAGTTAATAAAAGAGAAACTTCTTTTGAAGGTCTTGTCTCTCAACTAGAAAATGGCGAAGATGGAATTTATAATTTAATTACTGAAAATAAAAATACAATATTTTAGCCAAAAGTTACAATTACAAAAAAAGATGTTGAAGAAATACCTTATTTAAAATAGTTAAAAGAAGCCATTTCAGCTTGGGAAGCCAAATTGAAAGTGACAGAAGGTAAAGATGCTTTTGTAATTAAAAAAGCACTAATTGAAATGCGGAAAGATTAGTATGTTATTAAAAATGCTTACCGCAAACCAATTATTCCTAATAAATTAACTCGCTCAAGATGTTTAACTCCTTTAGATGGAGAAGTAAAAATGTTAGATGATGAAGATGGATATGTTTATCCAATTCCAGAAGGAGTAAGTTTATTAGATCCTGTCGTTTGTTCTGCTATTTTATGTAACTATTCTCGATTAAAACAAGATAGTCAAGGCGAGTATGAAAAAGATTTATGGTATTTAATGGAAGATTTTGATAAATTATGTGACAAAGCTTTGAAAGACTATCCATTATATGATAGAATAGTTGAATATAAAATTGATGGATTGCAAAATATTGACATTCAAGAGAAAATCCAAATGGAATTTGGTATTAAACATAGTCTTGAGTATATTTCTAGTCTATGGAGAAACAAAATTCCAAAATTAATTGCATCTACTGCGGAAGATGAATATTTAAGTTGGTATTATTTAAATGTTGAAAAAGGACATTATAAACGTTGTAGTAGATGCGGTGAAGTAAAATTAGCTCATAATAAATATTTTAGTAAAAATAAAACCAGTAAAGATGGATTTTATAGCATTTGTAAATGTTGTCGAAATTCTAAGGCCAAAAAATCATAATCCTTTCTATGAATTACTAATAATCTAATGAAAGGAGAAATTTTATGGCAGAAACTTATTATTGCGAGAAATGTAATCGCACAATGAATGCTTCTGAATTTTATGGCAGTAATAATTTAGAAAAGTATCCTACCGGTAAATTAAATCAATGTAAAAAATGTATTACAATGCACGTTGATAACTGGAACCCAGATACTTATCTTTGGATTTTACAAGAAGCTGATGTTCCTTATGTTCCTAAAGAATGGCAAAGTCTTATGATGAAATATGCCACTAATCCAAGTGAAGTAACAGGAACTACTATTTTAGGACGTTATCTTTCTAAAATGAAATTAAAACAATATAAAGATACTCGTTGGAAAGATACTGAACGACTTCAAGAATTAGAAGATGCTAAATTAGAGCAAACTATGAAACGTCAAGGTTATGACGCAGTTCAGATTATGGAAGCAAAAGAAAAAGGCAGAGTATTTACAATGCCTGATAAGCCCCTTGAGGAACCTGTATATGAAGATACTACCATAGTTCCGCAAGAAGATTATTTTGCTTAGCAAAACGGTCCAGAAGAAGATTTAGACTTAACTGAAGAAGACCGCACATATCTAAGATTAAAATGGGGCAAAACTTATAAACCTGAAGAATGGGTTAAATTAGAATAGTTATATGAAGAAATGATGGCTTCATATGATATTCAAGGCGCAGGTCACAAAGATACATTAAAATTAATATGTAAGACATCTTTGAAAGCGAATTAGCTGATTGATATTGGTGATATCGAAGGATTCCAAAAGATGAGCAAAGTTTATGATAGTTTAATGAAATCTGGTAAATTTACTGCTGCCCAAAATAAATCTGAGTCTTCTGGAGAATTTGATTCTATTAGTGAATTAGTTGAAATGTGTGAACGCGAAGGGTTTATTCCTCGTTATTATACTGAAGGTCCTATGGATAAAGTTGATGAAACTTTAAATGATTTAAAGAATTATACTCATACATTAGTCACTGAAGAAATGAATCTTGGTAATCTTATTGAAGCTGCCGTTAAAAATATGGTTGATTAGGAAAACCGTGAAGAAGATGAAGACATTGAAGATATAGATAATTTAGATGAAGAAGTATTAAAAGATGAAGATTTTATAGAACATAATTAGTTCTTAGAAGATGAAAGTGACTTAGATGAAATAACTTATGAAAATATGGCGAAAGGCGAAGAAGTATAATGGCACTTAAAGACTTACTAGATTTAAGTGCCTCTCGCCGCAAAGTCGGTCTTTCCGAAGAGCGATTAAGAGGTATTATTCCAGAAGCACGTAAATATATTGCCTTCTGGAGAGAATATCCTGATTTATTTATTGATTTCATGGCGGGACCGGATGGCGGTCCCCAGCACTTTCATTTATTCTTTTATTAGAGAATCTTTTTGCGTGCGGCAATGCGGCATAAATATATCTATGCAGTATTTCCTCGTGCGTATTCTAAATCATTTTTATCTATGATGGTACTTATGTGCCGAGCTATTCTTTATCCTCGTTGTAAATTATTTATTACTTCTGGTGGTAAGGAACAGGCCGCAGGTATCGTTAAAGAAAAAGTACAAGAAATTTGTACATTGATTCCAGCATTTAATAAAGAAATTGATTGGCGGCGTGGTCAAACCCTTGAAGGTAAGGACTATGTTAAATATGTATTTAAGAATGGTTCTTATTTTGATAATATCGCTGCTAGAGAATCTTCTCGTGGTAAACGTCGTCATGGCGGTCTTATTGAGGAATGTGTTGGTGTTGATGGAGATATTTTATCTTAGGTTATTATTCCTACGATGAACATTTCTCGTATGTGTATGGATGGCACAACACATGATGAAGAAACTCTTAATAAATCTTAGATTTATATTACTACTGCTGGATATAAAAATACATTCCCTTATGATAAACTAATTCAGTTGCTTGTCTGGGAAATTATTAAACCTGAGCAATCAATTATAATGGGTGGTACTTGGCGTATTCCTGTATTAATTGGCTTACAATCTAAATCATTTATTCAAGATTTAAAACAAGATGGTACTTTCAATGAAAGTTCTTTTGATCGTGAATATGAAAGTAAATGGTCTGGTACTGTTGAAGACGCATTTTTCAATGCGGAAATTTTTGATAGAAACCGCATTTTAAATTAGCCTGAATATGAAGCAAGTGGTCGTTCTTCTAAATTAGCTTTTTATGTTTTAGCGGCTGATATTGGACGTAAAGGTTGTGATTCTGTTATTTGTGTATTTAAAGTAACTCCGCAATCTCAAGGTGGCGCTACAAAGAGCCTTGTTAATATTTATACTTTATCAGATGAACATTTTGAAGATTAGGCTATCAAATTAAAGAAATTATATTATAAATATAATGCTCGTCAGATCGTAATAGATGGTAATGGTATGGGTATTGGTTTAATTGACTATATGGTTAAATCTTAGACTGATCCTGATACTAATGAAACTTATCCTGATTTCGGTGTTTCTAATGACGAAGAAGGATACTACAAAAAGTATAAGACTTCTGTTACTGAACTGGATGCTATGTATATTTTGAAAGCAAATGCGCCAATTAATACTGAAGCGCATGCTATTGCGCGTTCATAGTTATCTTCTGGAAAAGTAAAATTCCTTATTGATGAACGTATTGCTAAAAATAAATTAATGGCAACTAAAGTTGGCCAATCTATGAAACCTGAATAGAGGGCAGAATATTTAAAACCATTTACTTTAACTTCCATATTAAAAGAAGAAATGATGAATTTGCGTGAAGAAACTGAAGGAGTGAATATTATCCTGAAGTAGGCAAATCGTGGTATCCGAAAGGATAAATTTTCAGCTTTTGAATATGGATTATATTATTTAAAACTCGAAGAAGATAAAAAGAAAAAACGTAAGAAATTTAAAGCATCTGATTGGTGCTTTATGAATTAAGGAGGGAAGTTTATGCGTGCTTCTAGAGGAGAAATAAAAATAGAAGAAATCTTAGAAGAGGCTGGACTTCCTTTTAAAATGGAATATATATTTCCAGATTTAAGAAGTCCAAATGGACGTCCTTTGAGATTTGATTTCGTTATATTTGATGATGATGGTAAAATTGATTTTATTATTGAGTATTAGGGTAAGCAACATTATGAAGCAAGTTCTAAATTTGGTGGTAAACGCGGTTTATATCAATAGCAATATAATGATAATCAAAAGAGACGTTTTTGTGCTTTGCACGATTTTAAATTAATAGAAATTCCATACACTGATGAAAACCTTATTTCTTATGATTATATAATGAAACTAGCAGGTTATTAAGGAGGTGGAATTTTGGATAATCAAACTCAAACCCTAAATCAAGTCCGTGCTGAAGAAATTCATAATAAAGGATTTGATATGACTGATTCTTATCGAGAGTATAGAACAGCGGTTGCTAATGAATATAAAAAAGTTAAGGTCGGTAATAGAAGTCTAAATGATGTTATTTTAGATTTAGATTATTATCAAAAAATAAATATTCCGGGTCAAAAAGGCTTTTGTAAAGCAGATATTTATAAAGCAATAGCTGATCATGATTTACCGGAACTGCGTCGTATATCTAATTTATTTTATAGCGTAAATGGTATATATGAGCGCACTTGTAATTATTTTGCTTTTTTATATAGATATGATTGGTATGTCGCGCCAGAGATTCTAGATGATACAGTCAAAGAGGAAAAGATATTAAAAGATTTTTCAAAGACTCTTAATTATTTAGATAGTAGTTATATTAAGAAAATTTGTGGAGATATATCTTTAAAAGTAATTAAAGAAGGTTGTTATTATGGATATATAGTTCCTTCTAATGACCATTTAATTTTACAAGATTTACCGGTTAACTTCTGCCGTTCTCGATACAGCGTAGATAATATGCCTGTTATTGAATTTAATATGAAGTTCTTTGATACTTTCCGCGATATTAATTATCGTATGAAAGTATTGAAATTATTCCCTGATGAATTTGCCAAAGGTTATATGTTATATAAGCAAGGCAAATTAAAATCAGAAGAAACTGTATTAGGCAGAGATTCTACTATTGGATCTTGGTATATGTTAGATCCACAGTATTGTGTAAAGTTTAATTTAAATAATGATGATATGCCATTATTTGTCAGTTCTATTCCTGCTATTATGGATTTAGATGCTGCACAAGAATTAGATCGTAAAAAGCAAATGTAGAAGTTGTTAAAAATTATTGTTCAAAAACTTCCTATGGATAAAAATGGGGATTTAATTTTTGACTCTGATGAAGCATTAGATATTCACCATAATGCTGTAGAGATGTTGCGTAGATGTATTGGTGTTGATGTTTTAACTACATTTACTGATGTTGATACTATTGATTTAGCAGATAGGAATACTACAACAACTACTGATGACTTATCTAAAGTAGAACGTACTGTTTATAATTCTTTAGGTATTTCATAGAATTTGTTTAATACTGATGGTAATATGGCATTAGAAAAATCAGTATTAAATGATGAATCATATTTGCGCAATCTTTTATTACAATACAATATTTTCTTTAATAGAATTACTGCTATGCGTAATAGCAATAGTCGTAAATATAATTTTAAATTTTATATGCTTGAAACTACACAATATAATTATTAGAATTTAGCAAAATTATATAAAGAACACGTGTAGTTAGGATACTCTAAAATGCTTCCTCAAATTGCTTTAGGTCATTCTTAGAGTTTCATTCTAAATGCTGCTCATTTTGAGAATGATGTACTACATTTGAGTGAAGTTATGATACCTCCTCTTATGAGTTCTACTATGGGTAGTGAAGATATTTTGGGCTTAAAAGGTTCAGGAAATAAACCTGAAACTCAAAATAATTCAGGAACATAGAAAACAAATATTACTGCAACAACGGCTAAAACATCAAGCGGTTCTGGTACGGCCGGACGACCTGAGAAAGCCGATGATGAAAAGAGTAGTAAAACTATTTAGAATAAAGAATCAATGAGTTAAGGAGGACATGATGAAACATACAAGTATTAAATTAGAAACACCTTGTGAGTTTATAAATATTACTCCTGTTAATCCTTTAATTTCTAAGTGTTAGATTAAAGTGTGCTATGTCGGAGATACGCCTAACCGCAATGGTAGTGTTATTACTAAAGAAGTTGCGCGTTAGATGGCTAATTCCTTACCAGGCAGCCCAATTGTTGGTTATTACAATGATGCTATTGGAGATTTTGAAGAGCATAATCGTGTAATTGATATTTCAAATGGCCAATTTAAAATCAAAGATACAACTAAGCCTTATGGTTTTGTTGATTTAGGTGCGCGTGCATGGTTTCAGAAATTTAATGATGATGGCGTAGAGCATGAATATCTAATGACTGAGGGTTATATTTGGACTGGCTAGTATCCTGAGTGCCAGCGCATTATAGACCAAGGTAATAATCAATCCATGGAATTAGATGAAAAAACTTTAAATGCAACATGGACAAAAGATGATAATGGTAAGCCAAAGTTTTTTATTATAAATGAGGCAATAATCTCTAAGCTTTGTATTTTGGGAGAAGAATGTGAACCTTGTTTTGAAGGCTCTCAAATCACAAAATTTAGTCTTACATTCGATGAAGATTTTAAGCAAAAGCTATTCTCCATGATGAATGATTTAAAAGAATTAATTAAAGAAGGAGGAACCAAAGTGTTTTCAAGATATGCTGTTGAAATTGGCGATAACTTATGGAACTCTTTATGGAATTACATTTTAGAGAAATATCCTGATGCTGACAATACTTATAGTTCAGTATATGCTATCGAAGGTGTATGTGAAGAGGATTCTCAGAAGTTTGCTGTCTTACAGAATCGTGCTGATAATAAGTATTATCGTTTAAATTTCTCTTTAAATGAAACCGATGGTTTTGTTCCTGCTGATGCTTTAATTGAAGTAACTGAGTCTTATATTCCTGCCGCTGAACCTCAATTTTCTTTAGAGGCAGTAAAGACTTATGAAACTGAATATGCTTCTAAAAAAAAGGCAGAAGAAGAGGACAAAAATAATAAAGATAATAAGTCTAATTCTGATAATAAATCAGAGGGCAAAGATAATGATTCTGATAATCCAGAAGATGGCAAAGATAAAAAGCCAATTGGTAAAAAAGATGATCTTGATGGTAAGGGTAATAACTCTGACGATGATGGTAACAAAGATGATGAAGATAAGAAAAAGAAGAAAAAATATTCATTAGAAGATGTTACTGAATATCAAGAACTAAAAACTGAATATGAAGAATTAAAATCTAAATATGCCGCTTTAGAAACAGAAAAGAATTCTTTAATAGAAGAAATTGAACCTTTAAGAAAGTTCAAACTTGCTTCTGAGAAGAAAGATAAGGAAGCTATGATTGCTCAATTCTATATGTTATCTGATGATGATAAGAAAGATGTCATTGATAATATTGATAAGTATTCTGTTGATGATATTGAAGCAAAGCTTTCTGTTATTTGCGTTCGCAACAAGGTAAGTTTCGACCTTGACGAAAATAAAGAAACCAAGCCTACTACTTATAATTTAAATAATGGTGAAGATGATGATGAATCTATTCCGGCTTGGGTAAAAGCTGCGTTAAAATATGAAAACGCTAGATAAATTTAATAAGGAGGACATACTAAATGTTTAAAGACTTTTGGACTCGAAATATGGACCCAAAGTATCACAAGTCTCAGGCTAAGTATGTTGAGTTTGGTTACGGTCAGGTCGAACCTAATCACCTGTCAGCACAGAGAACCGCTCAAATTTATGCTCAGTTGCCTGCTAACCCAGAGATTGAGATTCTTGAAAACGGTCAATATGTAAAGTATGATTATGCTGCTAATGGCAATGGCATTGGCGAAGTTAATTTCACTGGCGCTGGCGAGTGGATGTTAGTATATAATGAAATTAAGTTATATCGTAACCATCTTGATGGTACAAAGCAGTGGGATTGCGAATTCGCAATGTTAAAGGATGATTATCAGGCTCGTGTATATAGCCCATTAGATTGGGAACATCCTGAGCAGGAATATCAGACCAAGTGGCTCAATGGCGTTGATGCTAATGGTAAGAGTTCTTACACTTGGAAGATGAATGTTGATATCAATCGTGATGGCAAGACTGTTACTATTGATGGTCAGGATTATGACGTTACTGATAATAAATTTACTTATAATGGTACTGAATATACTCTTGTTGATGGTAAAGTAACTATTGACTTTGTTCGTACTTTTGATGATGTTACTACTAATGTTCGCGATATCTATGAAATGAATTGGACTAATGATCCATATCATAAGTTAGGTATTTATCGTGAAAAGCGCATGAATCCAGGTACTGCTATGGTTCCTCGTGTTTTCAAGACTAATGTTGGTGATATTTATACTACCAATATGATTAATGAAGAAACCTTAGAGATCGGCGATATCCTTTCTCCTAATGCTACTGGTATTTTAAGCAAGACTGGCGACGCTACTATGAGTTGGCAGGTTGTTAAGCTTTATACCATGCCTGATGGACAAAAAGGCGCTAAGATTATGCGTATTAAGTAAGAAAGGAGAGAAGAACAATGTTAGATAGAAAAAATTTAGTCGCTTTAATGAAGACTGTTGCTAAAGCTGATCCTTCTGCTCCTACTGCTTATAGTTTTGGTGGTCAGAATTTAAGTTATGAGGCTTTGAATGACACTCTTCGCGCAGAAATGAATGAATTAGCTGGTACTTATTCACTTTATCGTGATAATAAGAATCAGATTTTCTCTATGATTGAAGAAACTCTTGATGAAGTTCTTCCAAAGAAAGTTATTCAGCAATATGATCAGTTTGCTGAAGTTAAGACTTTTGCTCAGGGCGATAAGCCAATTTTCCGTCGTCCATTACAGACTCGTGCTCGCGCAAAGCAGTTCGTAACTCGTGTCGGTCTTGCTGGTATTTATGAAGTATTTAAGCTTGGACCTGCTGAGAACGAATGCTTCGAAGTTCGTACATCTGCTATCGGCGGAGCCGCTCAGATCGGTTTCGAAGAATTCCTTGATGGTCGTGTTGATTTCGCTGAAATGACTAAGATCATTATGGAAGGCATGGATGAACTTATTTACAAAGAAGTTGCTCGTGCTCTTGTTTCTTCTATCAATCAGTTACCACCTGCCAACCGCGTTGCTGCTGCTGGTTTCGATGAAGCTGCTATGGATAAGTTAATTACTATTGCTCGTGCTTATGGTACTCCTACTATTTATTGTACTTATGAGTTTGCTGTTAAGATGATTCCACAGGAAGCTTGGAGATACACTGAGGCTATGAAGACTGAGCTTTGGAATACTGGTCGTCTTCCTACTTATAAGGGAACTCAGGTTATTATTCTTGAGCAGGGCTTCGAAGATGAAACCAATAGCCGCAAGGTAATTGATCCTGGTTATGCTTGGGTTATTCCTACCGGTGCTGATGGTAAACCTGTTAAGATCGCTTTTGAGGGTGGCACTATTGTTGATGAATTCCCCAATAAAGACCGTTCTCGTGAAATTCAGGTTTATAAAAAAGTCGGTGTTGTTTGTATGCTTGCTAACAACATTTGCGCTTACTGTGATACTTCACTTGTTGGTCAGATGGCTACTTGGAATTATGATGGTGTTACTGGTAAGGTCGTTACCTATGATGGTAGATTAGATGGTACAATCTAATTTATAATTAATATATAAATTTACCTAATGGGGAGAGGGAAATAGCTCCCTCTCCCCATTATTTTTTTTAAGAGATAAAGGAGATAAAAAAAATGATTAATCAAACTGATATGTATAATGTTAAGAATAGAAGTTCTAGTGTTGTTGTCTATTCAATTCCAGAAAGTAATTTGCGTAGAACATTTGCCCCTGGTGAAACTAAAAGAATTCCTTTTAGTGAGTTAGAGAAGTTAACTTATCAGCCCGGTGGCCGTGAGTTAATTGCTAATTTTTTACAGATTATGGAAGAAGAAGTTACTCAGGATTTAAATATTCACAGAGAGCCTGAATATAATATGTCAGAAGCTCAAGTCCGCGATTTAATCTTAAATGGTTCACTTGATGCTTTCTTGGATGCTCTTGATTTTGCTCCAATTGGAGTTATTGATTTAATTAAGAGTCTTTCTGTATCTCTTCCTATTACAGATTTCAAAAAGCGTGAAGCGCTTTTGAAAAAGACTGGATTTGATGTAGATAAAGCTATTGCCAATGATAAAGCTAGTAAAGAGAGCGATGAACCTTCTAGTATCTTAGAGGATGTAAATCCTAATAAGAGAAGAGTTGTTCAGGAAGAAGCTCCTCAAGGCCGCCGCACTACAGGCAATAGCTATAAGGTAATTAATAAAACCGCGGAAACTTCTAAGTAATAAAAGAAGGGAGCGATTAAATGGGAACACTATTCTCTACTGTATATAATCGCTTTCTAGGAAAAGTTACTGATGATATGTATCTGGAATTAACGCCATAGGATACTTTAAAAGATTTATAGAATTTGATTATAGATGCTATACCGGGATTTGAATTTCCGCGTAAAAATCTATATGATTATACAATTCAAGTTGATACTGTTGATGAAGATAGTACAACTCCAAATGATTTTATTGTAGGTACTTTGTGGGGAACTATTCCAGAGCCGGGCGAGAAACCTCAAGTCCTAGTAGATCGTTCTACTTTTGGATGTGATTTAACTGAAGAAGAAATTAATATTTTAGCTATTTTGATGATGTGCGGTTGGGTACAACGTCAAGTCACTTCTATTGAAAATACTCGAATGAAATATAGCGGGTCAGATTTTAAATTTACTTCATAGGCAAATCATTTGTCTAAATTATTAAATTTATTATCTGACTGTCAAAGATAGTCTCATCATTTACAACGTCTTTATAAACGTAGACGTTTAAATGATAAAGGCGAATATGAATCTACATGGGATATGTTTAAACCTGATGAATACAAGTTATGGTATTAATATTCCAAAAGAGAGTGTTGAAAAAAATTGTTTACGCTTAACCAACCAACTATGGAAATTAATTCCAATGCGTGAACATGATGAAGATTGGCAAAAATAGCTAGAAACTGTCATAAATGAAATCGTGGGGTTCAGTGTAATTTTTAGTACTGAACCCCTTTTCTTATAGCTTTTAGGAAAACTTGAAGGCTTAGATAATCAGGAGACAGAATTTAATTTCTATCGTAAAACTGTTTTTGAAGCTATTAATTTATTATAGGAAATAAATCATGGCATCAGGATATGATTATAGTAATTAGCATCCATTTAGATTGATATAGGGACGACTGGGTACATATGATAAACGTCCGTATGAAGGTAACTCTGTTGAAGGCGTGAATGATACTGCGGCAAGATTGCGTTAGATGGGTGGTAATCTCCAGCAAGAACGTATGATAATGTCTAAGCGCAGAAGTTTAGATTAGGCAGTATGGAATTCATATTAGGCTGCTGAGATTATAAAACCAAAAGCAACATTAAAAAAACCTATACGTGCTTTAATAAATCCTAATAAATTAAAGCAAGATTATGATGATAAGATTCTTTCTGTTGGATATGAATATAATTTTAAACCAGGGGATGTATTTGAGTGGCGTGGTACTCATACTTATTGGCTTATTTATTTACAAGATTTAACTGAACTTGCATATTTTAGAGGAGATATACGTAAATGTTCTTTTGAAATTAATTGGCAAGATGAAGAAGGTAATGAGCAAAGTACTTATGCGGCTATTCGTGGTCCTGTTGAAACTAAAATTGATTTTTTCCAAAAACACAACACTAGCGTAGATAAGCCCAATCTTAGTTTAAATATATTAATGCCTAAGACAGAAGAAACTTTGAAATATTTTAAACGTTATAGTAAATTTTATCTTTCTCCATATATAGAAGGCGCTGATAAAATATGTTGGCGAGTTGAAGCGATAGATTCTATTAGTATGCCGGGAATATTAGAAGTTAATGCTACAGAATATTATGCTAATGAAATTGAAGATGATGTAGAAAATGGTATTGTTGGAGCATTAATTACTAAACCCATAGACCCAAATGAAAAATCTGATTTATATGAAATTTAGGGAGAAACTTTTATTCATCCTAAAAAAGAATATAAATATAATTTTGCCGGATGGGAAGCTGGAGAATGGAATATAGATAAACGCTTTCCTGTTAAATATAAAATAGATGATTTTGACCCTCGTGAAATTACAATATATTGGGATGCAGGATTTAGCGGACAATTTGATTTAACTTATGGTAATTATAAAAAAACTATTATAGTTGAATCGTTGTTTTAAAGGAGATAAAGGTGTATGAAAATTGATGGAGTAAAAATACCAAAGTCAAGTTTTTTATCTATTGAAAAAGATATGGGTATTATAGTTGATAGAATATGTGATAATGAACGTTTAAAACGATTATTATATTATACAACTCCAGATGCTATGGAAAAGCCTAATTTAACAGATGACCAAATGTATGAATTATTTAAAAAGAATATAAGAATAGTTCCTAAGCTAAAAGTTGATAATAGTGTTTTAAATTATCTTGTTATTAAATTTGATAATTTTATTACTAATCCCACCAATCCTTAGTTTAGAGATAATACTATTGAATTTGATATTATTTGTCATTATGATCAATGGCGATTAAAAGATTATTAGTTAAGACCCTATCGTATCGCCGCAGAATTAGATAGTATGTTAAATGATACTCATTTAAGTGGTATTGGTAAATTAGAGTTTAGTACTACTGGGACTATTAATATGGGTGATGAATATGCAGGAGTTTGTCTACTTTATAGAGCTGTCCATGGCGAAGAAGATAAAAAGAGAATGCCTAATCCAATAGATGATGAAAAATTCTTAGAAGATTTTAAGGAAATGAATAACAAATAATGGATATACGATTGGCGCTTATGTGCGGAACTGATATTCCAGTTCCTGAAATACAATCAATTATTCATTAGCCTAAAATTCGTGAAATTGCTTATGTTGGAGAACAAGACTTTTTTATAGGAATGTAGTGTTTTTGTATTAACAAAGATAATTTACATATAAACGAGGGCGAAAGTCTTTTAAGAAATACAAGTAATTTTTAGATATTTATGACAATGATGTAGGAAAAGGAAATGGCAGATAAAAAATATGCTACTCGTCAATTTCTTACATTATTATTTCCAAATAAAAAAATATTATTTACTCCTAGAAGTATTATGCTTTAGGGAGAAGATAATACAAGTATGATTGATGAAAGTAGTTTTGAGATATTACAATCTCTTACTAGAGAAATCTTTTGTGCTAAATCTAGTGCTTCGCAAGAATTGGGATTTAATCCTGCTAATGAGACAGCTAAAAAAATTGCTGATAAATTAATGCGCGGGCGCTAGCGCGTTGCTGAATTAAATGGTAACGCTAATGCTAGTATATTTAGTTAGTATCTTTCAATGCTTACTGTAGGTTTGAACTCTATGTCTCTACAGGATTTAATGGATTTAACAATGTTCCAACTTTTTGACCTTGTTGAGAGATATTAGCTTTATATTAATTGGGATATTGATATCCGGTCTAGGTTGGCTGGCGCTAAGTCAGATAACAAGCCGGAAAATTGGATGAAAAATATCCATTAAATTTATAAGGAGGAAAATAACCTATGAAATTTGGTGTTCGTGAGATTTGCGATGTTGTTTTAAAAGCTAAAGCACCTCAAAAGATCGGTAATAAAATCTTTTATAAGAATGAACCAGTTATCTATTTCGATACATTAAAGACTTCTAGCATGGAAGGCGCAGCTACCACTGTATATGCTCAAGGTGGCCGTGGTAATGCTCGTTTAGTAGCTTGGGAAGGTGAAAGAACTGTTACTTTCACAATGGAAGATGCTCTTATTTCTCCAGAAGGTTT
>JALFQD010000146.1 GCA_022785265.1 Clostridium sp.
GAAGATAAAAAAGAAGCTGCTAATGAAGAAATAGTTGTTACTGGAGATTTAGGAGAAACTATTGGACAAGATGATGCTGCTAACTTAATGAATGACATTAAAACAGAAGTAATTAAGAAAAATCCTGATTCTGAAAAACAAATTGATAAGATAATTGATAAATCTGTTGATAAATATGATTATGAGCTATCTGACGAGGATAAAGAAAAAATTAAATCTGTAATGACTAAAATTAATGATTTAGATATAGAATATAAAAGCATAAAAGACCAACTTAATGAAGTTCAAGATAGTTTAAAAGATAAAATAAGTGCTGAAGAAGTTAAAGGATTTTTTGCTACAATAGGAAGCTTCTTCTCTAAGATTTGGCATTGGTTTGTTGGATTATTCTCATCTGATGATTCTTCAGATTCAAAAGAAACAGCTACTCCTGAAACAAGTACTCTTGAAACAAATACAGTAGAAACAAATACTGCTGAAACAAGTACCGTTGAAACAAGTACCGTTGAAACAAATACTGTTGAAACAAATACTGCTAATGAAGTAGAGTCTTCTACTCCAGAAGATAATGATTTAAAAGATAATTTAGAAACTAATACAAGTAGCACTACTTCTACTGCTGAGTAATAATTCAAAATTAAAGAGGGATTGTGACAAACAACTTATTATCACAATCCCTCTTTAATTTTTTCTTAAATATAATTTATTATTAATCTCTTAATATATTTAAATCTTCTCCATTAAGTATCTTTTTCATTGTTCTCATTGAACACATTTTTCCACACATAGTACAGCTTTCTTCATCATGTGGCTTTGATTCTGCTCTATATCTCTTAGCCTTTTCTGGTTCTAGTGCTAAATCAAACATTGTATCCCAATCAATATCTGCTCTAGCCTTACTCATTTTATTATCCCATTCAATAGCACCTGGTACTCCCTTTGCTATATCTGCTGCATGAGCTGCTATTTTAGATGCTATTATACCTTCTTTCATATCATCAAGATTTGGTAATCTTAAATGTTCAGCTGGAGTAACATAACATAAGAAATCTGCTCCATAAGTAGCTGCAATTGCTCCACCTATTGCTGAAGTAATATGGTCATATCCTGGTGCAACATCAGTAACTAAAGGTCCAAGAACATAGAAAGGTGCTCCATGACAAAGTTTCTTTTCTATTAACATATTTGCCTTTATTTCATTTAATGGCATATGACCTGGTCCTTCTATCATAACTTGTACATTCTTTTCCCAAGCTCTCTTAGTTAATTCTCCTAATGTTATAAGTTCTTTTATTTGACTTGGGTCTGTAGCATCATGAACTGAACCTGGTCTACAAGCATCTCCAAGTGATAATGTAATATCATATTTTGC
Organism: Clostridium sp.; assembly: GCA_022785265.1. Lineage (GTDB taxonomy): Bacteria > Bacillota > Clostridia > Clostridiales > Clostridiaceae > Clostridium. The sequence continues at coordinate 1,373 of JALFQD010000146.1, forward strand.
ACAAATATCTAATAAATCATCATAATACTCAAAGAATGGATTTTCAGCATTATTTAATTCCATCCATGCAAATAATAAAGAACCACCTCTTGAAACTATGTGAGTTAATCTTCTATTTCTCTTTACTGTTTCGACAGTTTCCCTGTTTAATCCAGCATGTATTGTTACAAAGTCTACACCATCTTGTCCATGTTTTTCAACTACATCTAAAAATTCTTTAGCTGTAATATCTTTTAATTCTTTATCATAAAATCCTACTGCATCATACATTGGAACTGTTCCAAGCATTGCTGTTGACATATCAACTATCTTCTTTCTCATTCCTTCAGTTTTTCCATAGTTAGATAAATCCATTATTGCCTCAGCTTTCATTTCTAAAGCCACTCTAACTTTTTCTAGTTCACTTTCACATTCTGGACAATCCTTTGATATTCCTAAATTAACATTTATTTTTGTTTTTAAACTTTCTCCAACACCTTCAGCACTTAAAGATTTATGATTTTTATTAGCTGGTATAACAATTTTTCCTTGTGCTAATAAATCTCTTATGTATTCTGGAGTTCTATTTTCTTTTTTTGCAACAGTTTCCATTTCCTTAGTTATTATGCCTTTTTTTGCAGCATCCATTTGAGTTGTATAATTCATTTTTCTCCTCCTAAAAATAAAATCCTAACAGAAAAATTCTGCTAGGATTTATAATAATCTAATAAAAATATGCTTCCCTACGTTGGAATTATCCAAATCAGGTTTAAGAGTTAGGAAAATTTATCCCTCTCAGCCATATGGCACCCCTAGCAAATATATTCATTTTATTAAATTATATACTTGTTATAATAAACTTTCAATGATTTTTATTTATAGTTTTAGTTATCAATTCTAATTTTTTATAAATTATAATGAAAATTCTTTCTTAGTATCAGCAAGTGCTGAATCCATTCTTTCTATTACTTGAGTCATTTCTTCTTCTGTAATAACTGCTGGTGGTTCAAATCTGATACACTTAGCATTAACAAGTGTTCCTGCAGTCATAACACCTCTCTTAAACATTCCTTTTGCTACTGAATATCCTACATCTGATGTACAGAATTCTACTGCAAGCATTAAACCTTCTCCTCTTACATCATTTATAACAGTTGGATATTTTTCCTTTAATGCAACTAATCTTGATTTTAAGAATTTTCCTTTTTCCTTACACATACCTGGAATATCATTTTCAAGCATATATTTAATAGTTGCAATAGCTGCTGAACAACAAATTGGGTTACCACCAAATGTTGGAGAACCTAATAACCATGGATTGTCTATTAATTGTTGTGTCCACATCTTAGGTTTGCAAATAATACCTGTTATTGGCATTATACCACCACCAAATGCTTTACCAAAAGTCATAATGTCTGGAGTAACTCCTTCTGCTTCACATCTCCACATAGTTCCTGTTCTTCCCATACCTGTTTGAATTTCATCAAATATTAATGCTACTCCATATTCATCACATATTTTTCTAACTTCTGTTAGGTATCCATCTGGTGGAACTATAACTCCTCCTTCACCTTGAATTGGTTCAAGTATAACTGCTGCTACTTTTTCACCTACAGCTTGTAAATTTTTAATAGCTTTTCTCATATCTTCAGCTACTCCATATTCAACGTGTTGTACTTGTTGTACCATAGGTGTATATGGTACACGATAAGTATCTTTTCCTCCCATTGATATAGCTCCCATTGACTTACCATGGAAAGCTCCAACCGTTGATATGTACCATCTTCCACCAGTTGCTATTCTTGCAAGCTTTAATGCCATTTCTACAGCTTCTGCTCCACCATTAGTAAAGAAACAATATTGTAAATCTCCTGGAGTAATATCAGCTACAGCCTTTGCTAAATATCCTCTTAATGGGTCTAACAATTCTTGTGAATGTAATGCTTGGTGATCTAATTGAGCTTTTACAGTATCTAGTATTTCATCATTTCTATGACCACAAGTATATATACCAAATCCACCTAAGCAATCAATAAATTTTTCTCCATATAACCCTTCACATGTTGCATCTTTATCTTTCCATTCAACAACTGCTGCATTAGTAGATACTGACTTTCTGTACTTTAACCATCCTGGGCTTACATAATTATCAAAATAATTAACTGTATCTTTAGTTATTTTTTCTTTTTGAGAATCACTTAAATCATCACTCTTTATAAAATTTATAACTTCCTCTAATTCTTTTACAGTTTGTTCTTTGTTTGACATAAAACTCACCCTTCCTTTTTATTAATTTAAAAAAAAGACGTATTTTCTCTTTCAAGAAAATACGTCTTTGTATTTAAATTTACTATAAGTTTTTCTATGCTTTAATTATATATAACATTTCAAAGATTAACAATTACTCAAAGATGTAGTTATTTTGTTATTTTAAGAGTATATATACTCCTTTAGGAGTATATTGTGCTATACTTTCCAACCTTTTTATGTTAAAATTATGTTAATATATGAAATATTAATACACAAAAGAGGTGATATTTTGCAAACTAATACTTTTCTTATTATGAATAACTTAATTTATCAAATTTATACAATTGAAGATTTTGATAAAATGAAAAGAACTTTTCTACAGATAATACAAATGCTTATTCCAAACACCTTCTCTAGCATATTAATGGCTGATTCTTCTAGTTCTGAATCACTTTTATGCAATCCTATATGTTATCCTGAAGAATATGTTAAAATGGAAAATATGTATTTATCTTTAGAAAATGAAGATACCACAAGGTGGCTAGAATTATGTAATCAATCGGCATTAATTCGAGAAAGTGACTTATTATCTGAAGAAGATTTCTTAAAAAGTAACATATACAATAAATGTTACAAACCTAATAACATATATTACTCTATACAACTTCACTTAAGTTATAATAATATCTTTCTTGGAGTAGTATCTCTATACCGCTCTAAAGAAGAGGGTGACTTTAATGATGATGAAATGTTTATAATGAAAGCTTTTATTAATCATCTAACCTTTAGGTTTTATCAAAACTACTTGTCTGAAAATTCATCAACAATTAACTCTCAAAACACACAAAATTTCAATGATTTTTCTTATACAAAATTAGCTTCAAAATACAATCTTACTGTAAGAGAAACTGAAGTCCTTAAACTAATATTAGAAAATGAAGATAATGAAAATATAGCTGATAAATTATGTATTAGTAATTTTACACTAAAAAAACATCTACAAAATATATATAGAAAATTTGATGTAAACTCAAGATGGACATTAATACAAAAATGCTCTAAAAATAATTAACACCATAAAAAAAGAAGGTATAGTTAAAAACTGCTAACTATTCCTTCTTTCTTTACTGATAAATATAACAAAGCTACTAATCTTCATAATGTCCTTTACAAGAAATTATTTCTAACATATCTTCATTCAGTCTATATACTAATCTGTTTACTTCATCAATTCTTCTACTCCAAAATCCACTTAAATCACCTTTCAATGGCTCTGGTTTTCCTATTCCTTCGAATTTGTTACGTTCAATATCCTTTATTATTGTATTAATACGTTTAAGTGTCTTTTTATCTTGTTTCTGCCAATAGGTATAGTCTTCCCAAGCTTCATCAAACCAAATCTTTCTCATTAATCTACCTCAATAATGTCATGTTCTATTCCTTTTCCTGAATTTAATGCTTCTACTCCTCTATGCAAGTGTGCCATATTACTCTCTGAATAAAATGGATCAATTGATACTTCAAATGGAATTCTTTTTTCTCTGCTCATTTTTTTTGCAAAAATTGTAAATGCTGTTGTTATATTAAGTCCAAGTTCTTTACAGGTTTCTTCCATACTTTTTTTTAATTCTTCATCTATTCTAATATTTATTGATGTTTGTGCCATAAACCTAACACCCCTTTTAATTGTAAATACTTTGTATATACATTTTCTTTACTTTTATTATATGCAAATTCATAATTTTTATCAAGAATATTTTTTTATTTACTATATATTTTTTAAAAAATTATTATAAATTTAGATAAGATGAAAATTAAAAGGTGTCATATTAGCAATTGAAAATTTCTAATGTGACACCTCAATTTTTTGTATTAAATATTAATGTTCATACCAACCTACTGTTCCAGGAGTTAAGTTAATATTTATTTGCTTAATTTCTTGATATTCTTCTAAACCATGAACACCTAGTTCTCTTCCTATACCACTCATCTTATAACCACCCCATGGTGCTTCATTAAATGTTGGGTTGTAACAGTTAATCCATGTGATACCTGCTCTTATTTCTTTTATTACTCTTAAAGCTCTAGAAACATCTGAAGTAAATACTGCACCTGCTAATCCATAAATAGTATCATTTGCAAGTCTTATTGCCTCTTCTTCTGTCTTAAATGTTTGAATAGTAACTACTGGTCCAAATATCTCTTCTTTTACTATGGTCATATCGCTAGTACAATTATCAAATATAGTAGGTTTTACATAATAACCCTTTGCACATTCTCCTTCTGTATATCTATAACCACCACAAACTAAAGTAGCTCCTTCTTTCTTTCCTATTTCAATGTAATTTAATACCTTATTCATATGGTCTTCAGATACTAATGGTCCCATATCTGGATTATCTAATGGATTTCCTATTGTTATTGCTTCAGCTCTTTCTTTTAATCTTTGTACAAATTTATCTTTTATAGATTCTTCAATTATTATTCTTGAACCTGCAGAACATACTTCACCTTGGTTAAAGAATATACCTATCATAGCCCATTCAACTGCTCCTTCAAAGTCAGCATCTGCAAAAATAACATTTGGTGATTTACCACCTAATTCTAATCCTATCTTCTTTAAGTTTCCTACTGATGCCTTAGCTATACTTTGTCCTACTTCTGTGCTTCCTGTAAATGTAATCATATCAACATCTTTGCTTTCTGATAATTCTTGACCTACAGTACCACCAGAACCTAAAACTAAGTTACAAGAACCCTTTGGCATACCAACTTCATCAAATACTTCAAATAATTTTATAGAAGATAATGGTGTGTTTGAACTTGGCTTAAATACTACACTATTACCTGCTGCTAAAGCTGGTGCTAACTTCCATACTGCCATTAAGAATGGATAGTTCCAAGGAGTTATTTGTGCTACTACTCCTACTGGTTCATGTACTGTGTAAGAATGCATTGTTCCAAATCCATCATTAACATCATAAACTCCACCATATGGTGCTTTTATTAATCCTGCATAATATTTAAAACAGTGAATACCATCATCTATATCTCCTTCTGCCTCTCTTAATGGTTTTCCATTATCAATAGAGTCAAGTCTTGCAAATTCATCTCTATATTCATCTATTTTATCTGCTATTTTTAATAAAATATCAGCTCTTGCTTGAGCATTCATTCTTCTCCAATCGCCTGTTTCATAAAAAGAAGTTTTAGCTGCACTAATTGCAAGTTCAACATCTTCTTTATCACCTTCTGTTGTTAATGCAATAACCTCTCCATTTGCAGGATTAATTACTTTTCTTGTCTTTTTTGATTTTGCTTCTACCCATTCACCATTAATATACATCTTCTTAATTTCCATTTTTAATACCTTCTTTCTATTTATTTTTCCCAAGTCCATTTTTTTAATGTATCCTTTATTATCTTACCTGGGTTTTTATCTAATACTTCTTTGCCTTTTACTACTATTTCACCATTAACAATCACATACTCTATTCCTTCAGGTCTTGTTTGAGTATCACCAAAACAAGGATAATCTGATTTATCTTCTATAATGTCTTTATCAAATATTACAATATCTGCATCTTTTCCAATGCCTATTGTACCTTTGTTCTCTAAATTTAATCTCTTAGCTGGAATTATAGTGCATCTTTTTATTGCATCCATTAATGTGATTCTTTTTTGCTCTCTTACCATTGTTCTAAAAAATTTAGGAAATGTTCCAGTGTCTTGAGGATGACCTGGCAATCCATTATCATAATAGGTTCCTGCATCAGTTGCTACCATTACATAAGGTCTTTCTAATATTTCAAATACCTCATATTCATTTCCTACCATTCCTATTGCAGAATATTCAGGGTGTTTTTCTCTTAACTCTTTATATAATTCTTTTGTTAATCTCTCCCCTCTATGTTCTCCTCCTCCACATATAATACTGCTATAATCACAGCCCCATTTTTCTGTGCAGCCTTCATCAAATACAGCACTTCCTATTTCTGTTGCAAATCCACTATATAAGCCACTATCTGCTGATATGTCATACCCTTCATTTCTAGCATCTTCTATCATATTTATAGCTTCTCTTGCCATTCCCATACCATATTGATATACTAAATGAGATATTTGCACTGATGCTCCAGTTTCTTTTGCTATATTAATTGCTTCTCTTAACGAAGTTAATCCTCCATAGCAATCACTTCTAGTATGTATTGAGATAAGTTTATTATATTTTGCTGCTAATTTTGAAAGTTCTAACACCTCCTCTTTAGAACTTCCAGGTACATATTCAAGTCCAAATGATAAGCCACTTGCACCTATTTTAAATAAATTTTCTAAAATTAACTTCATATTATCAATTTGAGTGCAATTTGCTGGTTTATATCTATCGGTTAACCCTACTTGTTCTCTTAATTTTGTATGTCCTACTTGTTGAATTTGGTTTATTAAAAATCCTTCTTCTTCATATTTTTTGTAGAATAGTTCTAAATTATCTAATCCCATTCCACAGTTACCACTATATACAGTTGTTACTCCCATAGCTACTAAGCCTTTAGCACAATCTTTATTGCCATCAACATGAGTATGAATATCTATAAAGCCTGGACATACTATTTTTCCTTTTGCATTTATATTTTCTACTCCATCTATTTCTTCTCTTGTTATTTCTACTATTTTTCCATCAAGAATACCAATATTAGCTATTGTAGTTTTTTCTCTTTTAGGGTCTATTATAGTACCATTTTTTATTACTATGTCATACATAGCATATTCCTCCTCATTTGTTTGGATTAATAAGCTTTTTTATTTAATTTTTTTACTTGGAATCCTGTTTTTATACTAATAATAATTATTGTTACTAACATTATTACAGTTGATAGAGCATTTACTTCAGGTTTTACTCCTGTCTTAACCATTGACATAATACTTATAGGAAGTGTTGTGCTTCCAGGTCCACATGTAAAGAAACTTATTATTACATCATCTATTGATAATGAAAAGGCAAGCATTGCACCTGATGTAACTCCAGGCATTAATAGTGGTAATGTAACTTTTAAAAATGTTTTTACTCTATTTGCTCCTAAATCCATAGCTGCTTCTTCTAAAGATTTATCTAAGCCTGCTATTCTTGCTCTAACATTTATTACAACAAATGGGATTGAGAAGGTTATATGTGCTAAAGTTATACTTCCTAATCCTAAAGGAACATTTAATATTGAAAATATAGATAATAGTGAAACACCTAAAACTATTTCTGGAATTACTATTGGTATATATAATAATTTATCTATTATTGCTTTTCCTTTGAAATTATATTTATAAAGTCCTACTGCACCTAATGTACCAATTATTGTAGATACTAATGTGCTTATCACAGCAATAATTAAAGTATTTTCTAATGCTGACATTAGGGATCTATTTTTAAAGAATGTACCATACCATTGTAATGTAAAGCCTTCCCATACTATGTTCATCTTAGATGTATTAAATGAAAATACAAATACAAATATTATTGGTATAAATAAGAATAGAAATACTAGAGCTATATATATATTCTTAAATACATTTGCTACCTTTTTTTTATTTTCTTTTTTCATAACCTTTAGCTCCTTTCTTTCTATACTCCAAGTTCATCCATATCTCCTCCAGCTTTTTGATATAAATAAACTAATAGTAAGGTTATTATTATCAAAAATACTGAAAGTGCTGCACCTAATGGCCAGTTTCTAGCAGTAATGAATTGGTTTTTAATCAAGTTACCAATTACTTGTGTTTTACTACCACCTAATAGGTCAGTTACAAAATATAATCCAAGAGATGGAATAAATACTAAGATTGACCCTGCAAATATTCCAGGTGCAGTTAATGGTAATGTTATTTTCATAAATGTTGTTGAAGGTTTTGCACCCAAATCACTTGCAGCTTCTAAATAAACTTTATCTAATTTTTCTATTGAACTATATAATGGTAAAATCATAAATGGTAATAGCATATATACAAGCCCTATAATTGAACCTGTGTTGTTGTAAACTAATTGAAGGGGTTTATCTATAATTCCAAGATTCATAAGTAATGAATTAAGAATACCATCTTTTCTAAGAATACTAATCCATGCAAATAATCTAATTAATGAACTAACTAAGAATGGAATCATTACTAATGACATAAAAACTTCTTTTTTTACTTCTGTTTTTTGTGCTATAAAATATGTAAATGGATATGCTATTAATATACATATTAATGTAGTAATTAATGATATAAAAAATGATTTCCCAAATGTTACTAAATACAATGGATCAAATATAGCTTTATAATTATCTATAGTAAACTTAAATGTTACTCCGCCATATGTTCCTTTATGAAAAAAACTTATACATACAACATATATAAAAGGAACTGCAACAAATAATATCATCCATGCTGATACTGGAAAATTCATAACAAAACTTGATAAATTAAATTTCTTTTTTCCCTTTGCCATGGTTTCTTACCTCCCTTTATTCTTTTTCTGTTGTAAATACTGGATTGTCTACTACTTCGAAAACATTTTGACTTTGAGACTTTATAACAACTGCATCTTCTTTATCCCAATAAACAAATACTTGCATACCCTCTGATAATAATTCATTTTTTGTGCTTTTATTCATCTTTATTTCCATGCCATCTTTTAGTACAACTATTGTTTTATTTATATTACCAACATATACATGCTCTTTTACAGTTCCTACAAGTCCAAATCCTTCCACAGGCTTAACTGATAATTTAATATTTTCTGGTCTTACTGAAACATATATTATTTCATTATCTTGTAAATTTTCATTCTTTATCATTGCATTACCATCTTCAAATAACACTTGAGCAGTTTCTGCCTCTTTTTTACCTACTGTTCCATAGAAAATATTTGATTCTCCTATAAAATCTGCTACAAATTTTGAAGCTGGCTTTTCGTATATTTCCTTTGGTGTACCTATTTGCTCAAGATTTCCACCATATATAATTGCTATACGGTCACTCATTGTTAAGGCCTCTTCTTGGTCATGAGTAACATAAATAAATGTTATACCTAATTTTCTTTGTAATCTTTTAAGCTCAAATTGCATTTGTTTTCTTAACTTTAAATCAAGTGCTCCTAAGGGTTCATCTAAAAGTAAAACTTTAGGTCTATTAATTAAAGCTCTAGCAATTGCAACTCTTTGTTTTTGACCTCCTGATAATTGGTCAGGCTTTCTATTTTCATAACCAGATAATTGGACTAAATCTAACATTTTAAGAACTCTTTCTTTTATTTCATTTTTAGGTACTTTTTTAATCTTTAATCCAAAAGCTATATTTTCAAATATAGTCATATGAGGGAAAAGTGCATAGTTTTGGAATACTGTATTTACTTCTCTGTCATATGGTTCAGTATTTTGAATCTCTTGTCCTTCTACGAATATATTTCCGTCTGTTGGAGTTTCAAAACCTGCTATCATTCTAAGTGTGGTAGTTTTACCACACCCAGAAGGTCCAAGCATTGTTAAAAATTCTCCTTCTTTTATATCCATATTCAAATTATGAACAACATGATTATCTCCATATTTCTTATTAACATTTTCTAGCTTTACTATAGTTTTGTCCATTTACCTTTCCCCCTTTGTTTCTAATACATTTATTCTGTTTTAAATTGATTCCATAAATCTACTAACTTTGTTAAATCGTCTCCTAAATCATCTAATTGTTCAGCTTTTCCAAGTTCTTCTTTTGGTGGATTTTTAACATTATTTGATAAATACTCTTCATCTAAATTTTCTTTAGCTGCTTTGTTTGGTGATATATATGGATAAGCTTTTGCAATAGTTGCTCCTACTTCACCATCTAAGATATAATTAATAAATGTTTCTACACTATCAGGATTTTTAGCACCTTTTGTTTTCATCATAACATCCATTTCAAAATAGCAACCTTCTTCTGGATATACTCCTACTATAGCTGGATTTTCATCCATTGCTAATGCACATTCACCACCATATATTAAACCAATTGAACATTCACCATTTAATAATAATGTTTTAGGACTATCTCCATTAAATGCATGAATATTTGGTTTTAATTTAGTTAAATATTCTTTTGCATCTTTTAAGGCTTCATCACTTGTATCATTAACATCATGTCCTGTTGCTTTTAATGCTGCTGTAACAACAGCTCTTGCATCTTCAACAGTAACCATTTGGTCTTTGTATTTTGTATCTAATAAATCTTTATAACTTGTAATATCATCAGTAACAACATCTTTATTAACTGCTATTACAAGGCTTGTATATAAGTAAGGAATTGAATAATCATTATTTGGGTCTAAGGCATTTCCCATATACATTTCATCAACATTTTTAATATTTTCAATTTTACTTTTATCTAGCTTATCTAACATTCCTTGTGATTCAAGAATTTTTGTATTAACTTGAGGAGCTATTATCATATCATAAGTTCCTTCTGCTGCTGATTGAACCTTTGCTAACATTTCATCTGCTGTTGTAAATGTTGTTAAATTAACTTGAATTCCTTTCTCAGTCTCAAAATCACTTAATACTTCATCTGGAATATATTCTGACCAACATATTAAATTAAGTTGACCTTTTGACTCACTAGAACCACTGCCACACCCTACACAACAAGTTCCAAGAAATACAGTTGTTGCAACAATAGATACTAATTTTTTAATTATTTTTTTCATAAAATATCATCTCCTCTAAATAATAAAAAAAGTGCATATAAGTATTTATTAAATAAATTACTTATGTGCACCATTGCACTTTTTATAAAGCTTTTATTCCTCTTTCACCAGTTCTTATTCTAACTGCTTCATCCATGTTTCTAACAAAAATCTTTCCATCTCCAACAGCACCTGTTGAAATCTTATCTCTTACTTCTAAAATTATTTTTTCTACCAAATCATCTTCAACAACAACTTCTACCTTTATTTTTGGAAGTAAATTTATATTTGTCTTAAAGCCTTTTATCTCATTTACTGTCTTTAAGGTTCCTCTTTGAGTACCACATCCCATAACAGATGATATCGTCATACCACCACAATGAATGCTATCTAAAATTTCTTTTACTTCTTCTAGCTTTTCTGGCTTAATAATCATTACTAACTCTTTCATAAGCAAAAATCCTCCTTTATTTAAACACAAAAAGGCATATCGCTCTATAACGATATGCCTCATTGCATTTATTTTTCAATTATCCTATGACCATATTTTAAAACTTTTAAATTGTCTTTTCAATTATACTTTTTAGCTATTTTAGTTGTATCTCTACTCCTTTTATACTCCTATGTAATTAAATGGTACTACAATTTTTATTATACACAATTTTTAAGCATATTTCAAGAAAGCTACATATCCTTTCATTGTTTCATATATGTCAACTTTACTTGCTACTTCCCAAGGAGCATGCATATTGTGTAATGCTACTCCACAATCTATTACTTGCATATTATATGAAGCTAGGATATATGCTATTGTTCCTCCGCCTCCTTGGTCTACTTTTCCAAGTTCTGCTGTTTGGAAGGATACATTGTCTTTATCCATTATAGCTCTAAGTTCTCCCATATATTCTGCATTAGCATCATTACATCCTGATTTTCCTCTTGCTCCAGTATATTTATTAAATACCATACCTCTTCCAAAGTATGCTGCATTTTTCTTTTCCATAACAGAAGGGTAATTTGGGTCAAAGGCTGCACTTACATCAGATGAAAGCATTTTTGAATTTTTTAATGCTCTTCTTAATTTAAGGTCTGAATATTCTCCTACTCTATCCATAACTTCAGCTACAGTATTTTCAAAAAATCTTGATTGCATTCCTGTAGCCCCAACGCTTCCTATTTCTTCTTTATCTACTAATAAACATACACAAGTTTTATCAGTTTTTTCTATTTCAAGCATAGCCATAAGTGAAGTATATGCACAAACTCTATCATCATGTCCATACCCCATAATCATGCTTCTATCTATTCCATAATCTCTTGCTTTACCTGCTGGCACAACTTCAAGCTCTGCTGAAAGAAAATCATCTTCCTCAATATCATATTTTTCTTTTAATATTTTAAGAATATTTGCTTTTACTGCATCCTTTTCTTTTTCTTTTGCAGGCATACTTCCTATTAAAACATTTAAGTCTTCTCCCTCAATAACTTTGTTTCCTCTCTTCTCCATTTGAGTTTGAGATAAATGTACTAATAAATCTGAAATTCCAACTACAGGGTCATTTTCATCTTCTCCTATAACAACCTCAACTAAGCTTCCATCTTTTTTAGCAACTACTCCATGAATAGCTAATGGCAAAGTAACCCATTGATATTTCTTTATTCCACCATAATAATGTGTATCTAATAAAACTAAATCACTATCTTCATATAAAGGATTTTGCTTTAAATCTAGTCTTGGAGAATCTATATGTGCACCTAATATCTTCATTCCATTTTCTATTGGCTCTTCACCAATTATAAATAAGGCTATTGTCTTATTCATATTATTTGCATAAACCTTATCTCCACTTTTTAAAGTTTCATTATTTTTTATAATATCATCTAAATTTCTATATCCTTTTTCTTCAACTATTTTTATAGTTTCTTTTACACACTCTCTTTCTGTTTTACATTTTGAAATAAAGTTTTTATATCCTTCATTAAAATCAAAAATTTCTTTTATTCCATTATCATCATATTTTTCCCATGCATTTTTCATATAAAATATTCCTCCTTAACATTTATTTTTCTTTAACTATTATACACTAAAATTAATCTTTTAATAAACATGAATGTTGATTAGTTTTATTGTGTTATAATAAGTAAGAATAACTATATATACTATTGGAGGAGAAATACGTGTTTAAATTACTACCCTATTTAAAAAACTACAAAAAAGAAGTTATTATCGGTCCAATATTTAAACTTTTAGAAGCCATTTTTGAACTAATGGTTCCTTTAGTTATGGCAAAAATAATTGATATCGGAGTTAAAAATGGTGATTATGGCTATGTTATTAAATCAGGATTTACTTTGCTTATTCTTGGATTTTTAGGCCTTTTTTGTGCATTAGTATGTCAATACTCTGCTGCTAAAGCTTCTCAAGGCTTTGGAACTGATTTAAGAAATGATTTATTTTCACACATTAATTCATTATCTCATAGCGAAATTGATATGGTTGGTACATCTTCATTAATAACTCGTTTAACAAATGATGTAAATCAGCTTCAACTAGCTGTTGCAATGTTTATAAGACTTGCATTTAGAGCTCCTTTTATAATAATAGGCTCTGCTGTAATGGCTATGACTTTAGATTTAAAGCTATCAATAGTGTTTCTTTTTGCAATTCCACTTATTTCACTAACATTATTTTGGGTGATGAGTAAATCAATACCATTTTATTCAAACATACAAAAAAAGCTTGATAAAATTTCATTAATAACAGAAGAAAACCTAGAAGGTGCAAGAGTAATAAGAGCATTTTCAAAGGAAGAAAATGAAAAGAAAAGATTTTTTGATGCAAGTGATGACTTTACAGTTGCCTCTATAAATGTTTCTAAAATATCTGCCCTTTTAAACCCATTAACCTCTATAATAATGAATTTCGCTATTGTAGCTATTCTTTGGTATGGTGGATATAGAGTAAATATAGGTGCTCTTACTCAAGGACAAATAATAGCCTTTGTAAACTATATGACTCAAATATCTTTAACACTTGTTGTTTTTGCAAATCTTGTTGTAATTTTCACCAAAGCCTTTGCTTCTGGAGAAAGAGTACAAGAAATTTTAGAGATACATTCTTCAATAACAGATGAAAATGCAAAAACTTCTCCTGTTTCTAATGCTCCAAAGGTTGAATTTAAAAATGTTTCCTTTTCATATAAAGGGTCAAATAAAAATTCATTATCTAATGCAAATATAAAAGTAAATACTGGGGAAACTATTGGTATAATTGGAGGTACAGGGTCTGGTAAAAGTACACTTATAAATCTTATTCCTCGTTTTTATGATGTAACTGAAGGAGAAGTATTAGTTGATGGAGTTAATGTAAAAGACTATAATTTAAATTCTCTTAGAGATAAAATTGGAATTGTTCCTCAAAAGGCTGCTTTATTTTCTGGAAGTTTAAGAGAAAATATGACTCTTGGAAATAAAAATGCTAGTGATGAAGAAATTAAAAAAGCTTTTGATATAGCTCAAGCTTCTGAATTTGTAAGTTCCCTTTCAGAAGGTCTTGATACAGCTATTCTTCAAGGAGGGAAAAACCTATCTGGAGGACAAAAACAAAGACTTACTATTGCAAGAGCTTTAGTTAAAAATCCTGAAATACTTATTTTAGATGATAGTGCAAGTGCCCTTGATTTTGCTACAGATGCAAAGCTAAGAAAAGCTATTAAAGAAGAAACTAAAAATATGACTGTTTTTATAATTTCTCAAAGAGCTACATCTATTAAAAATGCAGATAAAATAATTGTTTTAGATAATGGAAATATTGTTGGTATTGGCTCTCATAATGAGCTTCTTAAAAATTGCAAGGTTTATAAAGAAATTTGCTTATCTCAATTATCTTCTGAGGAGGTGAATAAATAATGAAAAAATCTTCAACTAAAAGATTATTATCTTACATAACAGTTCATAATAAACTTTTAATAATATCTTTATTAACAGCAATTATTAATGTATTTTTTACCTTATTAAACCCTATTCTTATAGGAGATGCAATTGATTTTATAATTGGAAAAGATAATGTGGATTTTCAAGGCATACTTAAAATTATAGGAATATTAATATTATCTATTATTTTAGCTTCATTATCTCAATGGATAATGACTCGTTGCACAAATGTTATAACTTATAAAACAGTTCAATCTCTTAGAGAAGATGTTTTTAATAAAATAAATAAGGTTCCTTTAAAATACATAGATTCTCATTCCCATGGAGATATAATGAGCAGAATTATTAATGATATTGACCAAATTTCCACAGGACTTATTCAAGGATTTTCTCAGTTATTTACTGGAATTATAACCATTTTAGGAACTTTAGGTATAATGATAGCAATAAACTTTAAAATAGCCTTAGTAGTTGTTCTTATGACACCTTTATCCTTATTTGTTGGTGGATTTATTGCAAAACATTCAAAAGCCATGTTTACAGAGCAATCAAAAATACGTGGTGAAATAACTGGATATATTCAAGAGATGGTAGGAAATCA
>JALFQD010000205.1 GCA_022785265.1 Clostridium sp.
CCCCTTCCACGAGTATACTTTGCCCCCTTTCCCTTACAATGATTTCTAAATCTCTTCTCTAAATTATTAGTCCACCCAGTATAAAGACTTCCATCTTTACACCTTATCATATATACATAATTCATTATTCTTTATCCTTACTTTAAATATATCTTTATAATTATTTTTTAACATCCCTAACAATTATACTAATATAAAAATAATAAAGCCAAATACAATAAAAAAAATTATCATATTCAGCTTTATCATATTATGTTAAAAATATTGTCTTTGTTTATTAAACTATTAGATTCCTTATTTTATGAAGGGGGTGACTTGGAGCCTGTCGACGGAACCACCGAATAACATAAGGAACCTAATAGTTTTGAACCAAGCCAAATTTTTTAATTATACTGCCTTTTCAAATTGTGAGTTATAAAGATTTGCATAGAATCCATTTTTCTTTAATAGTTCTTCATGGGTTCCTTGTTCTACTATATCTCCATCTTTCATAACTAATATCAAATCAGCATCTTTTATTGTTGATAATCTATGTGCTATAACAAAGCTTGTTCTTCCTTTCATAAGATTATCCATAGCTTTTTGAATTAAAACTTCAGTTCTTGTATCAACTGAGCTTGTAGCCTCATCTAGAATTAATATTTTAGGGTCTGCTAAAATTGCACGGGCAATTGTTAATAATTGTTTTTGTCCTTGTGAAACATTACTTGCTTCTTCATTTAATTCCATATTATATCCACCTGGAAGTGTTCTTATAAAGTGGTCAATATGAGCCGCCTTAGCTGCTTCTACTACTTGTTCATCAGTAGCATCAAGTTTACCATATCTTATGTTTTCTTTTATACTTCCATTGAATAACCATGTATCTTGAAGAACCATACCAAACATATCTCTTAATTCAGTTCTATTAAAGTCTTTTACATTATGACCATCTACTAAAATTGCTCCACTATTTACATCATAAAATCTCATAAGAAGCTTTATCATAGTAGTTTTTCCTGCACCAGTTGGTCCAACTATAGCAACTTTTTGTCCCGGCTTAACCTTTGCTATAAAATCATTTATTATTATCTTATTTGGATTATATCCAAAGTGAACATTTTTAAATTCTACACTTCCTTCTAGTCCATCTATATGAACTGGATTTTCAACAACTTGGTCCTCTTCTTCTTCATCTAAGAATTCAAAAACTCTTTCAGAGGCTGCTGCTGTAGATTGAAGCATATTAGCCACCTGTGCTACTTGAGAAATAGGTTGAGTAAAGTTTCTAACATATTGGATAAAAGCTTGAATATCTCCAACTCCTATTGTTTTATTTATAGCAAGATATCCTCCTAGTATTGCTATTCCAACATATCCTAAGTTACCAACAAATTGCATTATAGGCATCATCATACCTGATAAAAATTGTGATTTCCAAGCAGATTCATATAATGTTCCATTAGCTTTATCAAATTCTTTTATAGCTTTTTCTTCACCATTAAACACTTTAACAACACTATGTCCACCATATAATTCTTCTACTTGACCATTTACATGACCTAAATATTCTTGTTGAGATGTAAAGTATTTTTGTGATTTTCCAACAATAGTAGAAATAAATATCATTGATATAGGTAATATTACTAATGCTACTAAAGTCATTTTAAAGCTTATTGAAAGCATCATTACAAGTGTACCTATTATTGTTGTTACAGATGTTATAAGCTGAGTTAAACTTTGGTTTAAACTTTGTCCTAGTGTATCAATATCATTAGTAAATCTTGATAATACTTCCCCATGTGTCTTTGTATCAAAATACTTCATTGGCATTCTATTTACTTTTTCACACAATTCTTTTCTTAAGTTATAACACATTTTTTGTGAAACGTTACTCATTAAAAATCCTTGAAGGAATGAAAATACTAAACTTACGATGTAAATTCCTAAAAGAAATAAAAGTATTTTTGCTATTTTATCAAAATCTATACCTATACTATCGCCTGATACTTTTCTTACTAATCCATTAAAAAGCTCATCTGTGGCTTTTGCCAAAATCTTTGGGCCTACTATTGAAAATACTGCACTTCCAATTGCAAAAATTATTACTCCAATTAAAGATATTTTAAAAGCACTTAATTCACCTAAAAGTTTTTTCATTGTTCCTTTAAAATCTTTTGCTTTTTCTGCTGGAGCACCTGGACCATGATGTCCTCCCATTGGTCCTCTTCTTCTATTTTGATTACTCATTTTCTAGCTCCGTTGCCAATAATCTATAAATATCTATAAATCTTGTTTAATTCCCTATTCATCCTATCTGATTTTGTAGTGATAAATCACCATACTACTCTCATTTGATATGATAGTCCAAGGGCTTAAATTCCCATACAACGAATGGTACATATTAGCATTATCTTTTTGGTGATATTATGCTAATTTATATTTCGAAAGATTTATACTTGCATTTAAATCTCTATCAATAGATAAACCACAATTGCATTTATAAATTCTATCTTTAAGTTTTAAATCTTTCTTGATAGCTCCACACTTACTACAAGTTTTTGATGAAGGATACCACTTATCAGCTTCTACAAATTCTATCCCATATTTTTCACATTTATATTTCACTTTAACTTTAAAATCATATAAACATTGTTCTGCAATAGCTTTAGATAAATGACGATTTTTCATCATTCCTCTAATATTAAGTGTTTCCATAACAACTCTTGATGGTTTGGCTTTCACTATCTTATTCGTTGTTTGGTGAATATGATTACTTCTTATATTTGTTAATCTTCTATAAAGTAATTTAATTTGCTTTTCAAGTTTTATAATATTGTTAGTCTTTTTAAATTGACAACGGTTTTCACCTCCCTTAATTTTATTCATCTCATATTTACGATTAACTTTTCTTTGTTTTCTTTTTAAAACTTTTTTAAGCCTTTTAACTTCTTTAGTTTTATTGATATTCTCAAAGGTCATTCCATTACTACAAATTGCTAAATCTTTCACTCCGACATCAATTCCTAAACTTTCACCAGTAAGTTCTACTTTAGGCAATTCCTCTTCTATTCCTACTGAAATATACCAATATTTATTATCAAAACTTATTCTTGGATTAGAATATTTAACTCCAATAGGTATTTCTTCTTTTATTTTAATCCAACCTACTTTTTCAATATTAACTAAATTCTTTTTAATTTTTAACTTACAATTATCATTATAAAATGATGGTTTACTCTTTTTTCTACTTTTGAACCTTGGTTTGTTAGATAAGCCTTTAAAAAAATTTTTATAACTATCACAAGCATCTTTAATTGCTTGTTTAGTAACATTATTTGATACTTCTTTAAGCCAACTTAATTCATTTTTCTTTAATTGAGTTATTTCTTTTCTTAAATCACCATCTTTAATAAACTTTCCACCATTTTTATAATTTTCTTCTTGTCTCGCAAGTGTCCAGTTATAGATAAATCTTGCAGTACCAACGGATTGCCATAGCTTTTGTTCTTGTTCTTTCGTTGGATATAATCTAACTTTTTTCGCAAGTATCATCTTCTAACAACTCCTTAA
>JALFQD010000209.1 GCA_022785265.1 Clostridium sp.
TAAAACAACATATTCAGTAGATTTTGATTCTAAAGAACTTATAAAAGAATGTGCAGATGAAATACAAAGAACTTTAAGTGTAAATAAAGTGAAACTATTATATACAAAAGCAGAATTAGATATTAGTAAAGCTGGTACTATTGCAGAAGAAATAAACAGAACAACTGAAGATGCTGGTGAATACAGGTTTGATTTACCAGATATTATTACTTTTCTTCAAAATGAAACAAGACTTACAAGAAAAACTATAGTATCAATATTATTAAATTGTGGCAGATTAGATTCTTTTAAAGTTAATCCTAGAGCTTTTATGGATGAAGTCTTAAAAATCATAAGAAGAAAAATGAGATTAAAAATAGTAGATGGTATTAAATATCAAAAATTAGGTGATGATGAATATTATGCACAAGAACTATTTAATACTGAAGAATTATATGGTTACTTATCAAAGAATATGATAGAAAGCAAAAAATCTGTTTATGATTATATAGTTTATGATTCAGGAGTTGAAGCAGAATTTGCACAAAAATTTGAAAAAAATGAAGATGTAAAAATGTATGTGAAACTACCAGATTGGTTTAAAGTAGATACACCACTTGGAAGCTATAACCCTGACTGGGCTGTTATGATAGAAAAGAATGGAGAAGAAAAACTTTACTTTGTGGTAGAAACCAAAGGAAACATTTTAGCAGAAGAATTAAGAGAAAGAGAATATAGAAAAATTCAATGCGGTCATAAACATTTTGAAGCACTAGATACTGGTGTTGTCTTTACTGAAACTGATAGTTTTGAAAAATTTAAAGAAAATATATAAATATGATATAATATATTAATAGTATTAAATTTGAAAATTATAATAAGTGTTCAAAGAAAAAAGAAGATATTTAAATATTATCTTCTTTTTTCTTATGAAGTGTATTAATTAAGTGTATTTTAAAATAAAACTTTAGTAGCTTTCTATTAAATGATTCTTTATTTTTTCTTTAATTCAAAGATAATCTTATTATATATAGAAAATTTGACATTAAAAGGATTTTGAAGTTCTAACTTATCTAATTTGTTGCATAGTTCATTTAATACCTTATTTTCATTATTATCCTTTAAAGATTTTTCTAACAAAACTTTCACCTCTTGTTTACGTCTATTTCCGCTACCATTTCCTGATATTTCATAACAGTTTCTCCAATTGTCTTCATTATTATTATATATCAAGTCACTAACTATACTATCAATATTTTTCCCTAATATTTCTTGTATAATTTGAAATTCTTTATAATATAAAGCTTTATCTTCTTCGGTTATATTTTTATTGTTTATTTTTATTGGATTATTTATTACTTTTTGTAAGCCTTGTTTTAATCTTGCTTTTAAATCATCTTCTGGTCTAAATTCTTTATATCCTCTGTCATCTAGACTATATGTCATTCTGCGAGTTAATGCTTTTATTTTGCTCCAAAATGCATATGAAATATTTCTTTTATAATCATCTAAATATTGTTCAACTTCCTTATTAAGTATGTCATTTAATTGTATAAAATTGTATTCAAAGCTTAATTCATTATTATCCTGATTAGTTTTACATAAGCTAAAAAGATTTTTTAAACCTTTTTCATATTCTTCATTGAAGGAATCTTTTATAACTTTATTTCTAAATTTAAATTTGATTTCTTGTCCATCTATATTTTTATTTAAATCTCCTATAAAGATTGCTTTTTCTAACATTAAATTTCTGCTATTATATATTTCTTCATTATTTTCAAATTCTTTATATAAATTTTCTATTAATTCAAATCTTCTTTGTTTTAAATCTCCATCTATATTATCTAAATAACTATCACATTTAGAAAAAGCTAATTCTGTTTTATATAAACAACCATTAGATGTTAATATCCTTAACATATCTTTATAACTAGGATTTATTGGACTGTTAATGTCAATTATCCAAATTACTTTTTTAGCATATTGTATGTTTTTGGAAAATACAGAACTATAACTTAAATTTCCAGCATTATGTCCTATTCCTTCTGAATCAATTACTAACATTTCTTTATTTTCATTTAATATTTCTGATAAAACTTTTATTTTAGATTGGAAATTTCCTTCAATTTTTAAACTGCTAACAACAGGTCTTAAATTACTTTTATTCTCTCCACATGATATTTTTCTCATTGCATTAAAAAATACTTTTCTTAAATCTTCATCTACAGACTTGTTACTATCTTTATATTCTAATTTAAATTGTATAGCAATAACATTAGAATTTTTAGATAATATAGGTTTATTACAGATAGAGTTCTCATCTGTAAAATATTTAAAATCTAAATTTGCATTAATTTTATCTGATTCATTTAGTAAATCTTTATACATTTTATTAATCAAATTTATTTCTGCTTCATATATGTAATTACATATTTTCTTTACATATTTATTTTTATCTATTTCATCTACAATTTCTAATTGTTCTTTATTAATTATATAGTTATAATTAGGTTCTTTATTAATTAATGATATAAATTCATTTATTAATTCAATTTTTTCATTTGATTCTTTTTTTTCATCCTTATAAAATTTATAAAATTTTTCCCAAGCATTTTTTAATATACTACATATATCTTCTGACAATTCTTGTAAACAACTTTCGATTTTTTCATTCTCATTAAGTAATAATAATAAATTACATTTTAAATCATTAGAAGTTAATAATTTCTTTAATAAATTTTCTTTTGATAAATTATCATTGTAAACACAAAACATAATAAATTCATCAAAATTGTCAGAAATTCTTTCAGACAATTCTTCTATCATTAAAGCAGATAATTTTAAATATTTTTTATTATTAATTTTAGCATAAAAACCTCCTGTAGTTGTATTTGATGCTGTACATGCTGGAGTATTATATTCAATACCTCCTATTAGTTGTTGTATTAATTGCGTTTTACCAGCTCCTGGTGGTCCAACAAATACAAATGAATTATCATAGCAAAATTCATTTTTAGAATTAGTTATTTCAATAAATTTCTTATCTTCTATAATTGTTTTTTCATGCATTTCTTTTTTCCAATTGTCATTACCCATAAAAAGAATTTCAAAAGCTTTTTTAACTACCTTATTTTTACAATTATTTTTTCCCGCTTTAAAATTATTATAATTTTTGTAATAATCTAATTTATTTAAAATAAATTCCATTTCTTCTTTTATTTTCAATGCTTCTTCATTTGAAATTTCTTCTATTTTTCCAAGACTTTTTGTTGTTTTTTTTGCTGTTTTAGGATCTACATAGACCACTATCCAGATATTTTTTTCTACATTTTTACTTAATGTTACATTTTTACTTAATGGTTTCTTTTTAATGATTCCATCCATACCCTTCACCTCAAATTTTAGTTTAACTTTTTCATATATTGCATTTTAATGAATAATATATATATTATTTCATTAGTTATAATTTTTTTTGTTATAACTAACTCTGAATTTATTATATGCTATAATTTTCTTCATGTCAATATGTTAATCTTAAAAATGTTATAACTTTTGTTAATTTTCTTTTTAAATAAATAATATATATATTTTCAAAAATAATTATTCTTATTTTTGAAATAACTTTTAAAATTGCTTGATACAATAAATTGAACTTAATAAAAATTTAAAACTTATTTAGGGTTAGAGGGGTATTAAGTGAGAAAGTGCTATTAAAATCAAAATCATACCTTGTATTGCTTGTTTCATTACAAGTAATCATATTCCTGTCAGAACTTTAAATAAATCTAAAATCAAATACTATTATTTGTTAAAAATAAGATTGTAATATTAAGAGAATAAGTTTACATTTATGATAAGAAAATTTTAGGAAAAGCTTCAACTTAATAAAGAGCATAAGAGAATAGAGCATATTATTACAGATGAAAGGAGTGTTATATATGAATCACAAAGGAACAACAAAATTAGAAACTAATCGTTTAATACTTAGAAGATTTGTTATAGAGGATGCAAAGGCAATGTATGAGAATTGGTCATCAGAGGATGAAGTTACAAAGTTTCTTACATGACCTACCCATAGTAGCATAGAAGATACGAAGTTAGTTTTGAATAATTGGATTAATAATTATGAAAAGCTAGATTTTTACAATTGGGTCATTGAAATAAAAGAGACTGGTGAAGTTATAGGTAATATTTCAGTTGTATTGATAAAAGAGAATATCAAAGGTGTAGAACTAGGTTACTGTATGGGCACAAAATGGTGGGGAAAAGGAATAATGCCTGAAGCGGGACAAGCAGTGGTTAAGTATTTGTTTGAAGAGGTTGGCTTTAATAGAATATCAGCAGTTCATGATAAAAACAACCCTAAATCTGGAAGAGTTATGCAAAAGCTTGGAATGAAATATGAAGGAACACTTAGAAGTGCAGGATTTTGCAATCAAGGAATAATAGATGAATTATGGTATTCAATTTTGAAAGAAGAATATAAAGATGATAAATAATGATATTATGAGAAATAAAAGTAAAATTTTTTATTGCAAGAAAAACAAAGAAAGATTATAGGTGAGTAGCATGGCAACTTATACTATTTTTGCTGGTGTTAATGGTGTTGGCAAGACTACAATATACAAATCTATTTATTATGATGAAAATAAGGATGAAAAAAGAATTAATACTGATGAAATGGTTGCTAGTATAGGTTCTTGGCGTGATAGTAATCTTCAAATGAAGTGTGCAAGAGAAGCTGTTAAGTTAATTAGAGAATA
>JALFQD010000273.1 GCA_022785265.1 Clostridium sp.
TTAAAAATGTATTTTCTTTTTTCTCATTCCTACATTTAAAACTAATGCCATTGCCATAAGAGTTGTAAGAAGAGAACTTCCTCCATAACTTACCATTGGTAATGTTATTCCTGTAATAGGCATAAGACCTATATTCATTCCTATATTCTCAGTTATAGCAAATAATAAATAAGATACCATTCCCAAAACTAAAAGTGAGCCAAATAAATCCTTTGCCTGTCTTGCTATTTTTACCATTTGTACTATTATTATCGAGTATAATATTATTACAAATAAAGCACCTACTAATCCACACTGTTCTGCAATGGCAGTAAAAATAAAATCAGTTTGTATTTCTGGAACATTACTTGCTGCATAACCTATTGTACCATCAGCCTCTAAAGAAGGCTGAGAGCCAAGAATTCCTCCTGAACCCATTCCAATTAAAGCTTGATTAAGTTGATATCCTGCATCACTATTTTCCTTTTCAGGGTCTAAAAAAGCTGTAAATCTAGTTACTTGATAAGAAGGAAGTAATCCTGAGTTAACTATTATAACTATTGCTATTGCTAAAGTTGTAAGACCTCCTACTATTATTTTTCTATTGAATCCTGCAGCAGCTACTATTCCTAAAACTATAAAGAAACAAACCATTGTCATACCCATATCTGGTTGAATAGCAATAAGTCCAACTGGAATAATTGCATAAAAAACAATTTTAAAAAAGTTCTTTACATCATTTATTTCTCCATCCATTTCATGAATAAGCTTTGCAATCATAAGTATAAGAGCAAATTTTGCAAGCTCTGCTGGCTGAATGCTTATTCCTAGCTTTATCCATCCTCTTGCTCCATTAATTTCCTTTCCTATTCCTGGAATCCATACACATACAAGAAGTATTACTGAAAACCAATAAAATATTGGCACATACTCAAAAATAATAGAATAATCTATAGATACTAATATATACATTGCTACTAAAGATATTATAAACCATGTTATTTGTTTTTTAACAAAATAATAAGGATATGTTATATTTCCCACACCAGCTTTAGTACACAAATATATATTTAAAATTCCAAATAATACTAATAAGATTATAGATATTAAAAGTGCTTTATCAATTTCTCTTATAAGTTTAAAATCTAACTTATGTTTCTTAAAAAAATTTTCTCTTTCAAACAAAAAATTACACCTCCTTAAATAAATATAACATATTGATTATACTATATAACATATATTTTTAAGTTAATTAATAAATTATTCATAAATTTCTTATAAAACAAAAAAAGAAAATTTAATATATAATTTCTCAATAGTACAAAAAAGCTACTATATGATAAATAAAAATTCATCATATATAGTAGCCTTTTTATTATCTCTCTCTTACTCCCTTTATAGGTATATTAGCAACTAGTGCTGAGTTTGTATCTCCTTCTAATGCATCACTTTTTGTAACAAATATTTCTACATCTTCACTCTCAATTTCTATGTATTTCGCAAGAACTTCAAGAATTTCGTTTCTAATTTTTTCTATTGTATCTTCTGGAATATCTCCTCTATCGTGTATAAGTATAAGTCTTAATCTATCTTTTGCTATTTCTTTAGAACTTTGCTTTTTAGAAAAGTTGTTAAATAACCCCATAAATTTCACCCTCTTATATCACTTTTTTTAAAGAACTTCTTTATCGCATTAAAAAATCCTTCGTTTTCTGTGCTTAAATCCATAAAAGGTACTTCTTCTCCAGCAATTCTTCTTGCTATATTTTTAAAAGCTTGACCTGCAAAAGAATTTTCTTCTAAAACTATTGGTTCTCCTTTATTTGTAGAAATTGTTACATTTTTATCATCAGGAACAACTCCCATAAGCTTTACTGATAAAGTTTCTATTATATCTTGAACATCAAGCATATTTCCACTTTTGGTCATATTATAATCAATTCTATTAATTATTATTCCATGATCATCTAAACCTTTTGCATCAAGCTTTCCAATAACTCTATCTGCGTCTCTTACAGAAGTGATTTCTGGATTAACTACTATAAGTGCTTTATCTGCCCCTATTACAGAATTTTCAAAACCTTGCTCTATTCCTGCTGGACAGTCAATTAATACATAATCATATTCTTCTTTAAGCTCATTTATAACCTTTAACATTTGTTCAGGACTTATATCATCTTTATCCTTTGTTTGTGCTGTTGGAAGCAAAAAAAGATTTGAATATCTTTTATCCTTTATTGTTGCTTGTTTAAGTCTACATCTTCCATCTACTACATCAAAAAGTGTATAAACTATTCTATTTTCTAATCCCATTAATACATCTAAATTTCTAAGACCTGTATCTCCATCAACAACTATAACTTTTTTTCCTAATGCAGCTAGTGCTGTTCCTACATTAGCTGTGGTTGTAGTTTTTCCAACTCCCCCTTTTCCAGATGTAATTACTATAGATTTTCCCATTACTATACTCCTCTCCTAATCAAACTAAAAATATTTATTACTTATATATGGCTCTACTATTATAGTCCCATCGTTCACCTTTGCTATTTCTGGATATTCTGGCTTTTCATAATCATCTGGTGAAACTGTAATTATGTTGCCAATTTTCAATACTCCTGGTTGAAGAGAATATGCAGCAATAATTGCTTCCTCATTTCCAGTAGTTCCTGCAAAAACATTTCCTTTAATAGTTCCAAGAACAATTATATTACCAGTAGCATAAACCTCCGCCCCACTATTAACATCTCCAATAATAACTATATTACCTTGATAGTTAATTCGTTGTCCACTTCTTATAGTTTTTCTTATGAATTTAGTCTTTCCTTCATGTACTCCACTAAAGCCTTTATTATCATCTTCTTGTTCTTCTTTCTGAAGGTCACTATCTTCAAATATTATTTCTTTTACTTCTATCTCTTCAATTAAAGTATCTTTCAATTTTAATATTTCTTTTTCATTAAAATTAGACAGTTTAGTTGATATATATAAAGAAGTTCCTTTATAAAACTTTTTTCCCTTTGAAAGCTTTAAAGTTAAGGTTTCAAGCATATCTTCAAAACTTCCAAATCTATCACTATCGACCTCTGCTATTAATCCATCTCTTTTACCTTTTATTCTTACACCATCATTTCGCATTGGTTACTAACCTCCAGCAATTATAAAATAACTTTTACTAAAATCATAAGTTGTTAATTTAAAATGTTTTATTTTATTAATTATACCATTAATGAAAAGATATTTGTAGATTGTATAAAGTTTTTTTTGCCAATTTTCAAAATAAAAAGGCTTTGCACAAAGCCATTTTATTTTATTAGAGAATTCTATTTCTTCTTTTTTTATTCTTCTTCTTTGTTATCTTCTGGTATTGTTAAAACATATTTTGAGAATGTTTCTGATTTGCTTACATAATCTGGATCCATTTGTAATAATCTTTCTTTAAAATATGCTTCATAAACAGCTCTTGTTACCTTAGCAACTGAACCACCATGACCACCATCATAAGCAACAACCACCACAGATATTTCAGGATTATCAAATGGAGCATAGCTTATATATGTTGCATATGGTGCTCTTCCTATTTCATATTGTTTATCAGAAAAATCTGCTGTACCTGTTTTACCAGCAGTTGCTATTGGAAATCCTAAGAATGCTGTTGAGGCCGTACCACCTTCTTCATTAACTCTGCTCATACCGTCTTTAATAGCGTCTATTGTACTTTGCTTTAATTCTGTTTTATCTAAAACTTCTGGTGTATATTCTTCTATTAAACCTCCATCTGAATTAGTTATTTTATCAACCAAATGAAGCTTATATCTTATACCATTTGTAGCCATTGTAGATACATACTGAGATAATTGAAGTGGAGTAAATGCATTCATACCTTGACCTATAGATGCATTAACAAGTTCTGCTGGAGAAGTTATTTCACTGCCTTTATCTTGAATAACAAATCTTGCTATTACATTTGCTACAACAACTGCCTGTTTATCTATTGTGGTAGTAATATTTTTGCTTTCCTCATATTCTTTAAGGTTCTCTTTATATTTTTCTGATAAATTCATTAATTTTTTTACATCATCTAAAATATACTTTGCAAAATCATCTGTTCCTAAAGCCTCTTCTCCTGTTCCTATTTGATTAAACCTATTTGTTATTTTTTCTTTTAAATCAGCTTTGGCATTTTTTACATCTTCTTCATCATCTTCATTTTTAGAATAATCTAATGGTACAAAAAATGTACCATTATATTCTCCAAGTTCTAAGTATTGAGCTAAATAAAGCTTTGAAGAAGCTATTGCTCTTGTTTTCCATGACTGAAAGTTGTAAACTTGACCAAAGTTTTCTTCTATTTCTATTCCTGTACTTGGATTCTGTTGTCCTTTAGGATCTACTCCCAAGCCAAATCTCCATGCATAATGTGCTAGTATATCTAAAGAACTAAGATTAGCACCACCATTTTTGTATATTCTATATCCTGTTTCATAAAAATAATAGTTACATGATTGCTCAATTGCTGAACCAATTCCTATTGTTCCATGATATCCAAGACATGTTGGTGCAAAGCCATTACCAAATGTTTCTGTATGTTCATTAAAAGTATGCCTACATGTTATTTGGGTAGTTGAATCTATAGCTCCACTTTCTATTCCTGCAACACCTGTCATAATTTTAAATGTAGACCCTGGAGGAATAAGCCCTTGAGTTGCATAATTATAAAATGGCTTTGGATATAAATCATATTGATCTTCTCTTACTCCATTTGAATTTAAAGGAAATAAATCATCTACAGTCTTTTGTAATCCTCTTGATGATATGAATCGATTCCCAAAAGCTTCTAAATCAGGAGAAAAATATTCGGCTGTTTTTTCTGCTGAAAGTTGTCCTGATATTGCAAAATCATTTGGATCGTAGCTAGGAAGAGAAACTAACGCTAATATTCTTCCTGTATTTACTTCAGTAACAACTACAGCTCCCCTATTACAATTTTTATAATTTCCATCACTATTTCTTATTTCTTCCATAGTATCAGCCAATGCTTTTCCTGCAACATATTGAAGATTTTTATCTAAGGTTAAATGAACATTATTTCCTGGATATGATTCAAGCTTAAATAATTCTTGAGTTACTCTTCCTGTAGAATTAACCTTAACAGTTGTTCCTCCTTTTACACCCTTTAACTGCTCTTCAAAAGCAGATTCTATTCCTGCAACTCCTATAAGGTCTGTGGATGTATCATATCCTCTTAACTCATACTTTTCTTTATTTGAACTGCTTATAGGAGATAGGTATCCTATCACAGAAGAAGCCAATTCTTTATATGGATAGTTTCTTATAGGCTCTAATGAAATATCTATTCCTGGAAGGTCATTTAACTTTTGATAAATTATAAAAGCAGTTTCTTTATTTATATTTTTTGCTATAGTTACAGACTCATATCCATTTAAACTTTTTAATCTTAATGCATCAAGAACAACCATATACTTTCTTAATTGTTGACGTGTATAATTTTGAAGTAAAATGTTAGTAAGTTCTTCACCACTCATTTCTTTATATTTTTTCATTTCTTCATCTGTTGGATTTAATAATTTTATTAAATTGTGAAGCTTTACCAAGTAATTAAATGACTCATCTGCTGTAACTTCCATAAGCTTATCATTTATTTTTTCTATTTGTTTATCTGTTAAATCCTCACTTTCATCCATATCTTCATCTTTTCTAAGAGCTTTTTCAAATTCCTCATTCATACCTCTGTCTCTTTTAAATAAAAGCTCTTCTGCTCTTTTCCCACTATCACTTGTTGATGTATATTCAAAGTATGGATTATCATTTTCATCAATTTTTAAAATAAGATTATCTTGGATACTATTTATATCATCTTTTTCCTCTAATATCTCCATAAGAGTATCCATTGTTTTAAAAAAATGTTTTGTAGCTTCATCTGTAATTGTATATGTTATAGCATAAGTTTGAGTATTATTTGCAAGTATATTTCCATTTTGATCAAATATTATTCCCCTAGGTGCTGTTTCTGAAACAAATTTAATTGAGGTTGTATCTGCTTTTTCTTTATAATCTTCATGCTTATAAACTTGAATGTATATAAGTCTAGCAATAATAGATGTAAAAACTATTCCTGTAATTATCAAAAAGCCATTGTATTTTGATAATTTTTTCTTCTTTCCTTGTTTCTTTAATATCATCTAAAATTCTTTTTTCTCCTTTCAAAATCTTTGTTTGAGAATTTATAAATTAGTCCATAAAATAAATACATCAAAATAGAATTATAAAATGCAACATACATATTTTTAAATAAAGTTGCCTTTATTCCTATAATATATATAATAATGAATACTGTTATAAGTTTTATAATACTTGAAAAAAACATTGTAATTACAGGAACTATTCTTCTATTTTTCCATATTCCTTCTCCTATAATACCTGCTACAAAGCATATGAGCATATTTACTAAAGAATTTATTCCAAAAGCTTGAGTAAAATAAATATCTTGAAGCATTCCACTTACTACTCCAATAAATATTCCTTCTTCTTTTCCATTTATAATGGAATATGCTATTGCAAATACAAATAAAGTGCTAGGATAAATCCCTTTAATAGCAAGAAAAGGAAGAAAGGAAATATCCAATATTAAAAGTAGTATTGAAATTAAAATTACAATAAACTTTTTCATATATTTTCTTACTCCCCATATTTTATTTCTTTTTTATCATTAGGAACAATTATAAGAAGCTCCTCAAGTTTATTAAAATCTACATAAGGTTCTACAATAGCACTTTTCATTACCTTTACCTTATCTTCTTTAACAGATATAACCTTTCCTACTCTTATATTCTTAGGATAAACTAATCCTAAACCTGATGTTAAAATAACATCTCCTTCTTTTATATCTGAATCTATAGGAAGATAATTAACTTTTGTAAGATTTTTATTTTTACTATCTACATAACCTTGTAAAACTCCAGTATTTTCTCCAGAATTTTCGGACATAACACTTACAGCAACATTTTCATTTATTATACATTGAATTATGGACCAATTATCTCCAACTGTTGTAACCTGTCCTACAAGTCCTTCTGCTGCTATAACAACCATGCCCTTTTCCACTCCATTTTTTTCGCCCTTATCTACTATATATCCATCTAAAATTCCACCTGGAGTATATCCAATTATGTTAGTAGCTAAATAAGTATATTCTCCATTTTCTTCCTTAAACTCTAATAAACTTCTTAGTCTTTCATTTTCTTCTTTTAAGTTTGAATATTTTGCAAGTTCATTTTTTAATTCATTATTTTCTTTAACAAGTTCTGCATTAGTATTTTTTACATCAGAAAAATTCAAAAAAAAGTCTACAAAATTCTTTGCTCCATTATTAATATTATAAATTATTTTCTGCATTGGGTTTAAAAGTTCTCCTGCATTACTTTCCAATCCCTTTGAATCTTTACTTGCAGTATATATAATCAATCCTAAAAATGTAACTGACAGAACCACTATAGTTACTGTCAGTTTATTTTTAAAGAGCTTCATAATATGCTATCTTTCGCCTCTACTTATCTTGTCATAATCTTCAAGTGCCTTTCCAGCACCTAAAACAACACAATCTAGTGGTGTTTCCGCAATATGTACAGGCATATTTGTTTCCTTTTCTATTAGTATGTCAAGTCCTTGTAAAAGGGCGCCTCCTCCTGCAAGCATTATTCCTTTATCCATAATATCTGCTGCAAGCTCTGGTGGAGTTTTTTCTAATGTTGTTTTTATAGCCTCAACTATTGAACTTACAGGTTCTTTTAATGCTTCTCTTACTTGATCTTCTGAAATTGTTACTGTCTTTGGAAGACCTGTTATTAAATCTCTTCCCTTAATTTCCATAGTCTTTTCATCTTCAACTTTATAAGCTGAACCAATTTCCATCTTAATTTGTTCTGCTGTTCTTTCACCTATCATTAAGCTATGTTCCTTTTTAACATAAGCAATTATAGACTGGTCAAATTCATCTCCTGCAATTCTTAAAGATTTACTTGTTACTATTCCACCTAAGGAAATAATAGCAACTTCAGTAGTTCCGCCACCTATATCAACAATCATACTTCCTGTTGGTTCACTTACAGGGAGTCCTGCTCCAATAGCTGCAGCCATTGGTTCTTCCATAAGTACAACATCACTTGCACCTGCTAATCTACTTGCTTCTTCAATTGCTCTTTTTTCTACTTCTGTAACACCTGAAGGATAACATACTATTATTCTTGGTCTTTTAACACCTTTGCTTATTCCTTTTTCAATAAATGCTTTTATCATACCTTGTGCTGTATCAAAATCTGCAATAACACCATCTTTTAATGGTCTTATAGCTATTATATTTCCTGGAGTTCTACCAATCATAAGCTTAGCTTCTCTTCCTACTGCTAAAGGTTTTTTAGTATTGCTATTTATAGCAACTACTGAAGGTTCTCTTAAAACTATTCCCTTTCCTTTAACAAATACTAAGGTATTTGCAGTACCTAAATCTATTCCTATATCTTTACTTGAACTGAAAAATCCCATTGTTTTTTCCCCTTTCTGATTATATAATTCCTTTTTCTTTTAAACTTATAAATTTATTATTGCCTATAATAATATGGTCAATTAACTGAATTCCTAAAATTTTTCCACTTTCCTTTATCCTAAGAGTTATATTTATGTCTTCCTTACTTGGAGTTGGATCTCCTGAAGGATGATTATGACATATAATAACATTTGCTCCACCACTTTTAATAGCCTCACAAAATATTTCTCTAGGATGAACTATGGAAGTATTAAGACTTCCTTTAAATGTATCTTTTACTTTTATTACTTGGTTTTTCACATTAAGAACTATCACTTTTAATATTTCTTGATTTATTCCTGTCATCTCCCTCATAAGCATTTCTGCTACATCGTTAGGAGAATTTATGTAAATTCTATCTTGCTTTGACTTTAATGTTCCTATTCGTCTTACTAATTCTGATAGTGCAAGAATTTGAGATGCTTTTGTATCTTTTACACCTTTTATAGAAATCATATCTTTATATGAAACATCTAAAATTCCATCTAATCCACCAATTTTACTTAAAATTTTTTGACTTAGTGATATTATATTTTCACCCTTTACTCCACTTCTTAAAATTATTGCTAAAAGTTCTGAGTTAGTAAGGCTTTCTGCTCCTAAGTATAATAATTTTTCTATTGGTCTTTCGTTCTTGGGCATATCCATAACTTTAAAATTATCCATTTTATATTCTCCTTAATTATAGATTCCCATCCCACCTATTTTAAATTATTGAGCATATTCTTTATTTTGTTTAAAGGTAATCCAACAACATTATAATAACATCCATTTATTTTTTCTACAAAAACTCCACCTTTTCCTTGAATACCATAAGCACCTGCCTTATCTAATGGTTCACCACTTTCAACGTATTCTCTTATTTCATCATCACTTAAACTAGAAAATACAACTTCTGTACACACAGAATCTTTTAGTATTTGATTTGTTTTTGTATTAATTATAGCTATGCCTGAATAAACTTTATGAAGTTTTCCGCTTAATTCACTAAGCATATTAAAAGCATCTTCTTTATTTTTTGGCTTTCCTAAAACCTTATTATTTATAGTTACAATAGTATCAACCCCTATTATAACAGATGGTTCTTTTATTATATTAGCTACATAATTTGCTTTTCCTAAAGCAATCTCTTTAACATAATCTGATACACTACTTTTTAGTTTTACTTCATCTTCATTAAAATCACTAACTATTATATCAAAATCATCAACAATTCTTTTTAATAATTCTTGTCTTCTCTCTGAAGCTGAAGCCAGTACAACCTTCAATAAATTCACTCCTTGTAAACATCATTTTTAGTGTTGCCTTTTTATATAATTTATAAACATACCCTTTAAATTAATGCTTATTATTAAGTGTAGTTACAATAACTAAAATGGCATTACTACACTTAATATAGTGTATCATTTAAT
This sequence comes from Clostridium sp., assembly GCA_022785265.1. Lineage (GTDB taxonomy): Bacteria > Bacillota > Clostridia > Clostridiales > Clostridiaceae > Clostridium. The sequence goes on from JALFQD010000273.1 coordinate 9,991, forward strand.
ACTTTATGAAACAAGGGAAAATACGTAATTGTAACTTATTTTAATTTTTTTTTAAGATTTATACTTTATTAAAAAATCATATAAGAAATTTATAGAATCACTTATATTTTCTTTTTTATATTCTTTTGGAAGAGAATTTATATTTTCCAATAGCTTATTTATATTTTCTTCTTCTTTGCAACTTGATGATACCTCAGAAACCCACTGTTTAAATTTGCTTGTATTATATCCTTCCACATCTTTTTCATTTACAGTATCTATTACTTTTAAATAAGCTTCTATTATTTTTGATATAATTTTTTCATTTAAATCATTATTATTTAATACACAATTTATGTTAAAATTTTCTATCTGTTGATTAGATAATAGAGATAATTTTTCATTTATATTTTCTTTAGAATATATTCCTGCAACCACTTTATACTTATCATCGCTTTTTACTAATACTTTTTGAAAATCAGAAGAAATATTATTTAAAACTTCATTTGCATTTTCCTCACTTGAAAATAATCCACATTGAATTATTCCAAAACTTATATTATCCTCAGCATCACTATTATTAAGATTATTTCCAATTTTATTGTTTTTTATAAGTTCATTTCTTCCTAAAAGTAAAAATTTAAATATCACTGTACCTATAATTATGGAAAATATTATAACAAGGGCATAAATAACAAAAAATTTTTTTCCTTTTTTTCTATAATCATACCTTGTGTAACTCATCTTTACCCCTCCTATATACCTCAATATATAATTATTAGGAAGGGTTTTTATTTATTCATTAAGTAATAATTATTTAAGTTATATATTATAGTATAGATTTTCTGATGGATAATTAGGGTCACAAGTTATATCTATTCCTAGCTTTCCAAAGGTTTGTTCATCACTTTTAGAAATCATTGTTGTTGAATGTGCTTGACACCCTTTTAATAATTCTAATTTTTCCATAGCCACTTGTGCTATTGGATTTGTTGCTGCACATATGCTTAATGCTATAAGAAGCTCTTCACAATTTAATGCAGCTCTATTATTTTTTAATGTATTAGTTTTTAAATTTAATATTGGTTCAAGAATTACTGGAGAAATTAAATATATACTATCATCAATATTTGCTAAATATTTTATTGCATTTATTATTACAGCTGCTGTTGCATCCATTATTTCTGAACTTTTTCCTGTAAGTATTGTTCCATCTTGAAGCTCTAATGCTACTGCTGGACAAATATCATTATTAGAAATTTTTCTTAGTTCATTAGTTTTTGCTCTAGCAACTGGCACTACTTTTCTATCTTCTTCTTTAAGATTTACCTCATCCATAATTAACTTTGCTCTATTATAGGTTTCTTCATCTGCATAACCCTTTTTATATTCACAACCAGTTTTAAAATATCTTCTTATTATTTCTTGTTTTGAGGCTTCCCTTACCACTTCATCATCAATTATTCCATAACCTACTCTATTTACACCCATATCTGTAGGAGATTTATATATAGATTCTTTTCCTGTTATTTTTTCTATTATTCTTTTTAACACTGGAAAAGATTCAATATCTCTATTATAGTTTACTGCTACTTTGTTATAAGCATCCATATGGAAAGAATCAATCATATTTACATCCTTTAAATCAACTGTAGCTGCTTCATATGCTATATTAAGTGGATGTTTTAATGGAACATTCCAAACAGGGAAAGTTTCAAATTTAGAGTATCCTGCTGAATTTCCTCTTTTATATTCATGATATAATTGACTTAAACATGTAGCAAGCTTACCACTTCCTGGTCCTGGAGCTGTAACTACAACTATTGGTTTTGAAGTTTCTATATAAGGATTTTTTCCATACCCTTCATCACTTACTATTGTATCAACATCTGTTGGATATCCCTTTGTAGCTCTATGCTTATAAACCTTTATTCCTCTTCTCTCTAACTTGTTTATAAATACAGTGGTTGAAGGCTGGTCGTTGAATCTTGTTATAACAACACTATTTACATCTAAATCATAACTTCTTAAATCATCTATAAGCCTTAAAACATCCATGTCATAAGTTATTCCAAAATCTCCTCTTATCTTGTTTCTTTCAATATCTCCTGCATAAACACAAATAATTACTTCTACTTTTTCTCTTAATTTATAAAGTAATTTTATTTTTGCATTTTCATCAAAACCTGGTAAAACCCTTTTTGCATGCATATCATAAAGAAGTTTTCCTCCAAATTCTAAATAAAGCTTATCATAATTATTTACTCTTTCTAATATGTATTTTGATTGCTCCTCTAAATATTTTACATGATCAAATCCAACTTTCATTCTTTACCTCTCCGTTCTTATTTTTTAGTATTTTGGTTAAAATTCATTTAGTTATTATGACATAAGAAAATATTGATGTAAATTTTATATTTATGTTTTTGTAATAAATTAATATTATGTATGTTCTTTATAGTATTCCTCTATTGCTTATTCATATATACATACAAATTGAAATTTATTAAAAATAGTGATATTATTTTATACGTATCACCATTTTGAAAACAAAAGGTGGAGATTTCAAACATCTCCACCTTTTAACTTTTAGAACAAAAAAAACTGCTTATTTTGAAGTTAATTTCAAAGCAAGCAGTTTTCTTATTCTAATTACTTAAGACAGTCTAATTTTTTTATTCTTTCTACAGCCTTTATAACATTTTCTCTGTCACCGAATGAAGTAAGTCTAAAGTATCCTTCTCCATTATTACCAAATCCAACACCTGGTGTTCCAACTACATTTGCTTCTGTAAGAAGTAAATCAAAGAAATCCCAAGATTTCATTCCATTTGGACACTTTAACCATACATATGGAGAGTTTTCTCCTCCAACATATTCTATTCCCATTTCAGTTAAAGCAGCACCTATTATCTTAGCATTTTCTTTATAATACTTTATAACTTCTCCTGTTGCCTTTCTTCCTTCTTTAGAGAATACTTGAGCAGCACCCTTTTGAACTATATAAGGTACTCCATTAAATTTAGTTGTTTGTCTTCTAAGCCATAACTTATTTAAAGCAACTCCTCCAACTTCTAATTCCATTGGAACTATAGTATATCCACATCTAACACCAGTAAATCCAGCTGTTTTTGATAATGAACATACTTCTATTGCACAAGATTTTGCACCTTCTATTTCATATATGCTGTGAGGAATATTTTCATCTGAAATAAATGCTTCATAAGCTGCATCAAATAAAATTATTGCTCCTTTTTTCTTTGCAAATTCAACCCATTTAGTTAATTGCTCTCTTGTATAAACAGCTCCTGTTGGATTGTTTGGAGAACAAAGATATATTAAATCTCCTTCTAAATCATCACTTGGCATTGGTAGGAATCCATTTTCTGCATTTCCGTTCATGTAGTTTATCTTTCTTCCACCACTCATAACATTTGTATCAACATAAGCTGGATAAACTGGGTCTGGAATTAATGCAACTGCTTCTGTTGAGAAGATATCTAATAGATTTCCTAAATCACTCTTAGCTCCATCACTTACAAATATTTCGTCAGTAGATAATTCTACATTGTGTTCTCCATAATATTCTTTTAATACATCTTTTAAAAATCCATATCCTTGTTCTGGTCCATATCCATGGAATGTTTCTTTATGAGCCATATCATCAACAGCATTATGTAATGCTTCTATTACAGGTGCACAAAGTGGTTGTGTAACATCACCAATTCCTAGTGAAATTACTTCTTTATCTGGATTTGCAGCCTTATATTCATTAACCTTTTTAGCTATTGTTGAAAATAAATAGCTGTCTTGTAACTTAAGAAAGTTTTCATTAATTTTTATCATTTTTATCCTCCAATTTATAAATATGTATTTGGTTTCTCTCTTTTAAATGTTCAACCTTTTATTTAATTCCATATTATTATATCATTATTTTTATAACTTTTATACAAATTAATTTATTTACATATTTTTCTTTGCAGCTTTTATTAATGCAACAAATAATGGATGTGGTCTATTAGGTCTTGATAAAAACTCTGGATGATATTGAACTCCAACAAAGAAATCATTTTTATCTATTTCTACAGACTCAACTAATCTTCCATCTGGAGATAATCCTCCAAAGTCCATTCCATTTTTAATATATTCTTCTCTATATTCATTATTAAATTCAAATCTATGTCTATGTCTTTCTTCTATAAAATCTTTTCCATAAGCTTCATAAAGCTTGCTACCTACTTTTATCTTACATGGGTAAAGACCAAGTCTCATTGTTCCTCCCATATCTGTAATACCTTTTTGACTTTCCATTATATCTATTACAGTATGCTTTGAAAGTTCATCAAATTCTCTTGAATTTGCATCTTTATATCCTAAAACATTTCTAGCAAATTCTATGGCTGCAACTTGCATTCCTAAACATATTCCTAAAAATGGTATATTGTTTTCTCTAACATATCTAACAGCCTCTATCTTACCTTCAACACCTCTGTTACCAAAACCTCCTGGAACAACAACACCTTTGCAATCCTTAAGCTTTTCAGCTACTGTTTCTTTAGTTATTTCTTCACTGTCAATCCATTCTATTTCAACCTTTAAGTCATTAGCAAAGCCTGCATGCTTTAAGCTTTCAACTACTGAAAGATAAGAATCATGAAGTTGTACATACTTACCTATTATAGCTATTTTTATAGTCTCAGTTGCATTTTTAACCTTCTCAACCATAGCAGTCCATTCAGTTAAATCACATGTAGTTCCTTTAATTCCAAGTTCTCTACATACTACTTCTGAGAAATTGCTCTTTTCAAGCATTAAAGGTGCTTCATATAATACTGGTAATGTGCTATTTTCAATTACACAATCCTTTTTAATATTACAGAAAAGTGAAATCTTATGCTTAACATCTTCTGTTACTGGTCTATCGCATCTACATATGATTATGTTAGGAGATATTCCTAAGCCTTGTAATTCTTTTACACTGTGTTGAGTTGGTTTTGATTTTAATTCCTCTGAACCTTGTAGGAAAGGAATTAGTGTTACATGTATAAATAAACAATTTTCTCTTCCAACCTCTAAAGAAACCTGTCTTATAGCCTCTAAAAATGGTTGAGATTCTATATCACCAACAGTTCCTCCAATTTCAGTTATTATTATATCTGCCTTAGTTTTTTCTCCAAGTAAATAAACTTGATTCTTTATTTCATTAGTTATGTGAGGAATAACTTGAACTGTTTCTCCTAAGTATTCTCCTCTTCTTTCTTTGTTTAAAACATTCCAATAAACCTTACCTGTTGTAATATTAGAATATTTATTTAAGCTTTCATCAATAAATCTTTCATAATGTCCTAAATCTAAGTCTGTTTCTGCTCCATCATCAGTAACAAAAACTTCCCCATGTTGAAATGGGCTCATAGTTCCTGGGTCTATATTAATATATGGGTCAAACTTTTGAGCTGCTACTTTTAATCCTCTGCATTTTAATAATCTTCCAAGTGATGCAGCCGTAATTCCTTTTCCTAATCCTGATACAACTCCACCAGTTACAAATATATACTTTTTATTCATTTTCAATACTTCCTTCAAATACAAATTCTGCTGGTCCTGACATATAAACCAAACCATTTTTCATAAATTTTATTGATAATTCTCCTCCAAGAAGTTTAATTTTTATTGGAGTGTCATATTTACAATACCCATTTAAAACAGATGAAACAACCGCTGCACATGCTCCTGTACCACATGCCCATGTTTCTCCACTACCTCTTTCCCAAACTCTCATCTTTAAGGTATTTTCATCTATTACTTTTATAAATTCAGTATTAACTCTTTCTGGAAATATAGAATCATTTTCAAATTTAGGTCCTAACTTTTCTAAGTCTAAATCATCAATTTCATCCATATACACAACACAATGAGGATTTCCCATAGATACACAAGTTATATTGTACTCAGAATCAGCAATTTTAATTCTTTCGTTTATAACTTTTTCTTTATCAAATTTAACTGGAATCTCTGAAGCTTTTAATATAGCTTCTCCCATATTAACTTCAACACTTTCAACCTTATTTTCTTCATTGACACTAAGCTTTAATGTTTTTATTCCTGATAAAGTTTCTAAAGTTATTTCCTTCTTGTCTGTTATACCCTTCTCATATACATATTTACCAATGCATCTTGTGGCATTACCACACATTTTACCTTCTGAACCATCAGCATTAAACATTCTCATTCTAAAATCTGCTTTATCAGATGGCAAAATCAAAACTATTCCATCTCCACCAACTCCAAAATGTCTGTCACTTAACTTTATAGATAGCTCCTCTGGATTTTCAATTTCTTTTTCTAAGCAATTAAAATATATATAGTCATTACCTATACCATGCATTTTTGTAAATTTCATAGACTACACCTCATAATAATTAATTATTTTTTCTGCTAGCTCTCTTTTGCTAACTCTAGTATCCATTGCTTCTTTTTCAAGATATTTATGTGCTTCTTCTTCTGTCATGTTTCTATATTGAATCAAAATGCATTTTGCTCTGTTTACTACTCTTATATCGTCAACCTTTTTCATAAGTTTATCCTGCTGAGTTTTCATAGCATTTACTCTTCTTAAAGAAGTAAAAACAAACCTTACTCCTTGATAAAAAATTGATTTACTAAAAGGCTTAGGAATTACGAATATTCCATATTGTTCTAGTTTTGCCCCTACCATATCTGCATTTTCAGACTTAGTAATTAAAATAACTCCTGTAAGCCCTTGTTGTGTTATTTTAATAGCTAAATCACTTCCAAATTCATCAGTCAGAGGAGTATCTATTATTATAAGACTATATTCATCATGTAGTAACCTTCTTCTTGCAGATGCTCCATTTGATTCAGCATCTATATTATTATACCCTATATCTTTCAAATATTCAGCAAAAACCTTTGTCCCCTTTATAGAGCTACATACAAGTAATATCTTATCCATTTAGCACCCCCCGAAGACATGTTAAAGTTTATAGAAATAATTTGCAATTTCCCATTCACTTATACTGTCTTCAGCTTTGCAATTATTTTTATAATCCATCCATTCTTTCTTCTTAGCTTTTATAAACTTATAAAATAGGAAATCTCCTAAAATATTTCTTACAAAACTACTCTTTTCCATCTCTTCTATAGCTTCTAAAAGATTTTCTGGAAGCTTTTCATACTTTTCTAATTCCTCGTCACTTAACTTATATAAATTTATGTCAGTTGCTTTAGGAAGAATCTTTTTCTTTCTTATCCCTTCCATTCCAGCTTGTAACAAAACTGTAAATGCTAAATATGGATTACATGTACAATCTGCACTTCTTAACTCCATCCTACTATATTCTCCTGTAGATGCAGGTATTCTTATAAGTTGAGATCTATTTTTATGTGACCATGTTACATATTTTGGTGCTTCATGACTTCCAAATCTTTTATAAGAATTTACTGTTGGATTTAATATTGCTGTTATTTCCTTAAGCCTGTCTAATATTCCAGCTATAAAGCTTTCAGCTTCTTGTGAGTGTCCATTTTCTGTTTTAAATAAATTTTTACCATCTTTTGCAATAGATAAATTTATATGAAATCCTGAACCACTTTCATTTTTTAATGGTTTTGGTAAGAAACTTGCATATAATCCATTTAAACTTGCAATTGTTTTTATTGCTATTTTAGTTGTTATAAAATTATCAGCTGAAATTAATCCAGTATCATGTTTAAAATCTATTTCATTTTGACCAGGCCCTGATTCATGATGTGAGCTTTCTAATACAAGTCCCATTTGCTCTAAAGTAAGGCATACTTCTCTTCTTACATTTTCTCCTTTATCAACAGGTGCTACATCAAAATAACCAGCCTTATCATGAGGAATAAGAAGTGGTTCACCTGATTCGTCTGTCTTAAATAAATAAAATTCACACTCTGGACCTACTTTTGCAGTATAACCCATCTTCCATAATTCTTCTATTGTCTTACTTAATATTGTTCTAGAGTCTCCCTCAAATGGTTCTCCATTAGGTTTTTTTATAGTACAGTAAAAACGTGCAACCTTTTCCTGTTGAGGTCTCCATGGTAAAATACTTAATGTTGATGGATCTGGAAATAAAAATAAATCTGATTCTTCGACATTTAAAAATCCATCAATAGATGAAGCATCAAAACTTATACCTGTTAAGAATGCTTTCTTTAACTGTGATGACATTATTGAAATATTTTTTATATTTCCAAATATGTCACAAAACTGTAGTCTTATAAATTTAATATCATTTTCTTCTACGAAATCTAAAATCTCAGTTATTGCCTGATCCAATATAAATCCCTCCTATATTTAGTATATTTATCAAAATTATCTTATAGTAACTCTTTATTAGATGAGATTTTAAAATATTTACTATTTATCAATTCATCAAAGTTTACTTGAAACTCCTCAGAAAACTCTTTTAAATAATTTTCTATTTCTAGTCCATTTTTAAGTTCTTCACATTTAGCATCATTAAATAATTCTTCCGGTTTCCTTTTACTTCTTATATAAATGGTTCCTCCATTTATTTCTGATGCACAATAATTTCCTACTGGACATTCATCACTATTAAGTCCTAAAACAATAATTTTTCCGTTTTTTTGAGATTCTCCAAGAAAATCTCCAACACTTCCTCCTATAATAATAACAGAAGAAGCATTATCTCTCTCTTGGGTCATATTTATTCCAACCCTATATCCAGCATTTCCTTTAACAAATATTTTTCCTCCTTGCATAGAATAGCCAAGTGCATCACCACAGTTTCCATTCACTACTATTTTGCCACTTTTCATACTATCTCCAATAGCATCTTCGCAATTTCCATAAAGAAAAATATCTGTTTTTTCCAATTCCTTTCCCAGTTTACTTCCCAAGTTTCCTCTTAGAATTAGTTTCTTATTTTTTATTTTACTTGCAATATACCTTTTACCTTCTAAATTTTCTAAAGTAATTTTTTCTTCTTTTGAATTTTTTATTATTTCATTTATTTCTATATAACTTAAATTTTTTGCATCTATAATCAATATTAATCCCTCCAATTTTAAAAGTTTATTGCCTTTTAAGGTTTTTATTTATATATCTGCAAAATTAAAAAGTTATCATATATTTATAGATAGGTATTTCTATAAAAACAAAAAAAGGCATATTAATTTAAACGTGTATATTAAATTTAATTTTATACACAAAAATTAAGAACGCCTTTGTCCTACACAACATTTTAATTTATATAAAATTTTTTGTCAATGTTTTAAATTTAGTCTTGATTTTTTGAAATTATGAGTTTATAATAACAACATAAACAGCAAAGGCGCTGTAGGAATTGGTCCTACGGCGCCTTTTTTTATGAAAATACCAAAATTAAAGGAGAGATTTAATTATGAGTACTAACATTACTAGCGTACCAGAAATATTTGGTAGCATGGTCTTTAATGACAAAGTTATGAAAGAGAGATTACCAAAGCAAGTTTATAAAGATTTAACTGCTACTATCAAAAGCGGAAAAAAACTTACATTAGAAGTTGCTAATGTAGTTGCAAACTCAATGAAAGATTGGGCTATAGAAAAAGGAGCTACTCACTTTACTCACTGGTTCCAACCAATGACAGGAATAACTGCTGAAAAACATGATAGCTTTATTTCACCTAAAGGTGATGGAACAGTTATAATGGAATTTTCAGGTAAAGAACTTATTAAAGGTGAACCAGATGCTTCAAGCTTCCCATCAGGTGGATTAAGAGCAACTTTTGAAGCTAGAGGATATACAGCTTGGGACCCTACTTCTTATGCTTTCATAAAAGAAGGTACTTTATGTATTCCAACTGTTTTCTATTCATATTCTGGTGAAGTTCTTGATAAAAAGACTCCTCTATTACGTTCAATGGAAGCTTTAGATGTTCAAGCATTAAGAATATTAAAGTTATTTGGACATGATGAAGTTAAAAAGGTTATAACAACTGTTGGACCTGAACAAGAATACTTCTTAGTTGACCAAAAATTATATGAAGAAAGATTAGACCTTAAATTAACAGGAAGAACACTTATTGGTGCAATGCCTCCTAAGGGACAAGAAATGGACGACCATTACTTTGGAAGCATAAAACCAAGAGTTGCTGCATATATGAAAGAATTAGATGAAGAATTATGGAAACTTGGAATTCTTTCTAAAACTGAACATAATGAAGTTGCTCCTGCTCAACATGAAATGGCTCCAATCTTTGGAACTACAAATGTTGCTACAGACCACAACCAATTATCAATGGAAATAATGAAGAGAGTTGCTAAAAAGAATGGATTAGCTTGTCTTTTACATGAAAAACCATTTAAGGGTATCAATGGTTCAGGAAAGCATAATAACTGGTCAATTTCTACTGATACAGGAAAGAACCTTTTAGAACCAGGAGATTCTCCAGCAGAAAACGCTCAATTCTTAACATTCTTATGTGCAGTTATTAAGGCTGTTGATGAATATCAAGATTTATTAAGAATATCTGTTGCAAATGCTGGTAATGACCATCGTTTAGGAGCTAATGAAGCACCTCCTGCAATAGTTTCTATGTTCCTTGGAGATGAACTTACTGATATATTAAAATCAATAGAAGATAGTTCAGAATATGTTGCTAAAGGAAAGACTACTATAGAATTAGGAGTTCATACTTTACCAAGCTTCCCAAGTGATACAACTGATAGAAACAGAACTTCTCCATTTGCATTCACTGGAAATAAGTTTGAATTTAGAATGCTTGGTTCAACATTCTCAGTAGCAGGACCAAACATAACTCTTAACACTATAGTTGCTGATGCTTTAAAAGATTTTGCTGATGAATTAGAAGCAAGCACAGAAGACTTCAATGTTGCTCTTAACAAGTTAATAGTTAAAACTTTAAAAGAACATAATAGAATAATATTCAATGGAAACAACTACTCTGATGAATGGATTGTAGAAGCTGAAAAGAGAGGTCTATTAAATCTTAAGACTACTGTTGATGCTCTTCCTCACTTTGTTGATCAAAAGAATATTGAAGTATTCACAAAGCATCATGTATTTACTGAATGTGAAATGAGATCAAGACTTGAAATATTATTAGAAGAATATGCTAAGACAATTAATATAGAAGCATTAACAATGTCTCAAATGATTCATAAGGATATCTTACCTGCAGTTCTTTCATTTATGAAAGACTTAAGTGATACTGTTGTTGCTAAGAAGACTGCTGGTATATCTGTATTTGGATATGAAACTGAAGTATTAAATAAGGCTTCTGTTTTAGAAGATACTTTATATACTGATGTTACTAAATTAGATGAATTATTAACTAAGACTGATGAATATGAAGATACTGAATCTTTAGCTAGATTCTATCAATCTGAAATAATAGCTCAAATGGATAAGGTTAGAGAATCTGCTGATGCTCTAGAATTATTAGTTGGAAAGAAATATTGGCCAATTCCAACATATTCAGATCTTTTATATAAAGATACACCTCAAATGCCATACGGTGAATATAAATAAAAATTATAACTTAGACAAAACGCCACAACTTTTAATAACAAAGCCTGTACACCAAAAGGTGTACAGGCTTTTCATTTATTAATTATTAAATAAATTCAATTAAATCTTTTCCAAGCTTTTTTATTCTTGCAAGAGAATATATATCATATCCCTTTTCTTGAAGCATTGCTCTTCCTGGCTGAAATGATTTTTCTATAACTATTCCTATTCCACATACATTTGCTCCTGCTTCTTCAACAAGTCTTATTGCTCCAAGAGCTGCTTCTCCATTAGCTAAAAAATCATCAATTATAATTATATTATCATTTTTATTTATGAACTTCTTTGAAAGTGTAAGTTCATAATCAGAGTTTTTAGTAAATGAATGTACTGTTGTTTGATAAACCTCCCCATTTAATATTTTAGAGGTTTGTTTTTTTAAAGTAACCATAGGAAGATTCATTTGAAGTGCTGTCATTACAGTTGGTGCAATTCCTGAACTTTCTATTGTAAAAATCTTTGTTGCACCCTTATCTTGAAAGTATTGCTTAAAGCATGTTCCTATTTCATACATAAGCTTAGAATCTACCCCATGATTTAAAAATGAATCTACTTTAAGAACATTTTCGCTAAGTGCTTGCCCTTCTTCTAAAATTCTTTTGCATAACTTTTCCATATATTTTTCTTCTCTCCTATTTTTCTTCTTTTAATATGTTATTTAATATAAGTGCTGTTATTGTTCCTGTTGATATTCCTGATGAAAATATCATATTCAATCCTTGTGGAAGATTAGAAACAAAATCTGGTCTAAATGTTACTCCAAGACCTAGTCCAATTGAAGCTGCTATTATTAATAAATTTCTATTATTTATACGTATTGTACTTAATGTTTTTATTCCTGCTGCTGCTATTGTTCCAAACATAACAATTCCAACACCTCCAAGTACTGGTTGAGGAATTGTATTTATTAATGCTGCAAATTTAGGGAAAAATCCAAGTATTATTAAAATAATACCAGCCATTATAGCTACTGCTCTACTAGCATTTTTAGTAAGAGGAATAAGACCTACATTTTGGCTAAATGTTGTATTTGGAAATGTTCCTACAGCTCCTGCTATTGAACTTCCTATTCCATCTGCAAGCACTCCTCTACCTATAATTTTGTCATCTGCCTTTACCTTTGATACTTGGCATATTGTTGTTAAACACCCAACAGTTTCTATGGTAGTTACTATATATGCAGGAATAAATGCAAGAACATATTTTATATTAAAGTCTACTCCATATTCAAAGATATTAGGAAGAGCAAACCATTTTGCTTCCTTAACAATAGTAAAATCTACTTTTCCAAGTGGTATACAAATTATATATCCAATAATCATTCCTATAAGCACTGAAGCACTACTTACCATGCCCTTTCCATATCTGTTTAGTAAAAGAGTTATTATTAATACAAAAATTGAAATTCCAACATTCATAAGGCTACCATAATCAATGGCACCGCTTCCACCAGCTGCCCAATCCATAGAAACAGGAATTAATGTTAATCCTATTAAACATACAACAGTTCCAGTAACTAATGGTGGGAAAAGCTTCATAAGTGGTTTTATAAAGAAACTTAAAATAATTTCAACTATTGAACCAAGTATTGCTGCTCCTACTATTCCAGGCATTCCAGCAATAGAACCAACTGTTATTGAAGGTGAGACAAATGTAAAGTCTGTCCCCATTATGCATGGCACTCTTGCTCCTACTTTCCCTATTCCTTTTGATTGTATCACAGTTGCTATTCCAGCTGCTAAAATACAAGCACTCATAACTGCAGTTGACATTGCTGTGTTAAATCCTAATGCATTAGAAATAACAAGTGGTACTGCAATTATTCCTCCAAAGGCTGCAAATATGTTTTGAAAACCTAAAAGTATTTGTGTCATGATATTAGGCTTATCATCAATTCCATACAACAGTTCATCATCTTTTAAAATTTCTTTTTCTTTTGTTTCTTTCATTATTACCTCCTAATATAAAAAAACACCTCAAAATAAAATTGAGGTGCAAATAATTTAGAATTAATTATTCTAAAACACTCACCTCGTAGTCTGCCATTTTAAGGTTGGCAGGTAGATACTCTTAGACCATATTTCTAAGTATATACGAGTTTTATATGTTATTCTTTGAAAGTATAACATATAAAATATGCTTTAGTATAGTTATTATTTAATTTCCTTTAAAAATCTTTCTATTCTTTTTAATGCTTCTATTATATTTTCCATTGATGAAGCATAACAAGCCCTTACAAAGCCTTCACCACATTCACCAAAAGCATTTCCTGGAACTACAAGAACTTTTTCATTAATTAAAAGTTTCTCACAAAATTCATCTGAGGTAAGCCCTGTAGATTCAATAGAAGGAAATACGTAAAATGCCCCTAAGGGTTCAAAACATTCTAGTCCTAATTTTCTAAATCCATCTACTAATACTCTTCTTCTTCTGTTATATTCTCTTACCATCTTATTTACACTATCATCTCCACTCTTTAATGCTTCTATTGCAGCATATTGAGCAGTTGTAGGAGAACACATTATAGCATATTGATGTATTTTTTTCATTTGACTTATTAATGCTTTATTTCCACATAAATATCCAAGTCTCCATCCAGTCATTGCATATGCCTTTGAAAATCCATTTATAACTAATGTCTTGTCCTTTATTTCTGGGAAACTTGCTATGGATACATGAGGTTTATCATAAGAAAGCTCAGCATAAATTTCATCAGAAATTACAATTACATCTTTTTTTGCTAAAACTTCAACTATTGGCTTTAATTCTTCTCTAGTCATTATTGCCCCTGTTGGATTATTAGGAAATGGTATTATAACAACCTTTGTCTTTTCTGTAATTGTTTCTTCTAATTCTTTTGCTGTTAGCTTAAAATCATTTTCTGCTTTAAGGTTTAATACCTTTGGAGTTGCCCCTGTAAATGCAGTACAGCCTTTATAAGCTACAAAGCTAGGTTCTGGAACAATAACCTCATCTCCAGGACCTACTAAAGCTCTTAGTGCTATATCTATTCCTTCACTCCCTCCAACAGTTACTATTATTTCATCTTCTGGAGAATATTCTAAGTCAAATTTTCTATATAAATATTTTGAGATTTCTTTTCTTAATTCTATAAATCCAGCATTAGAAGAATAATGAGTATGTCCTTTTTCTAATGAATATATTCCTGCTTCACGCACATTCCAAGGGGTAACAAAATCTGGTTCACCTACTCCAAGAGAAATAACATCATCCATTTCATTTATTATATCAAAATACTTTCTTATCCCTGATGGAGGCATGTTTTTCACTTCAGGTCTTATCATATCTTCAATTATCATATAAATATATCCTCCCTATCATCAAATTTTTCTTCTTTAAATATAGTTCCATGGTCTTTATATTTTTTTAATACAAAATGAGTTGCTGTTCCTGAAACATATTCTTGACAAGCTAATTTATTTGCCACAAATGATGCCACTTCTTTCATTGTTTTTCCTTCAACTATAACAGATAAATCAAAACCTCCAGAAGACATTAAATAACATGCTTTAACTTGTGGGAATTTATATATCCTTTCTGCAACCTTATCAAAACCATCTCCTCTTTGAGGAATTACCTTTACATCTATAATAGCAGTAATAACTTCCTTTCCTGTATTTTCCCAGTTGACAAGAGTTGTGTATCCAGCTATTATGCTTTTTTCTTCATAATCTCTTATTGCTTCTCTAACTTCTTCTACAGTTTTTCCAACCATTGTAGCAATTTGTTCATCTGTATATCTGCTATTTTGTTCTAGAATTTCTAAAATCTCTTCCATATTTAATCCTCCTATTATTAATAAAAAAAGCCTCATCCCAAGCAAAGGGACGAAGCTAAAATCTCGTGGTACCACCCTAATTTAAGTAAAATATTTTACTTTCTTTAGTAGAATATAATTAATATATTCTCCCTTTATAACGTAAGGGATACGTTAATGCCTACATTAAGTTTAAACTTAGTTCTCAGCATACGATTCAAAGGCTGCCTTCTTAAAAATAATCCTACGAAGCTTTCACCTGTACCTTCGCTCTCTTTAAAGGTCTTATTTATAATACTCTTCCTTATCACTATCTTTAAATTATTAATTTATTTATTAATATATACCATTATTCTTTGTAAGTCAATATTTATTTAAATTCTTCTGCCAATTTAGTAAATGCTTGTAATGATTTTTCTATCTTTTCATAGCTTATGCAGTAAGATAATCTAAAGTACCCTGGACATCCAAAAGATGAGCCTGGAACAATTAATAAATTATATTTTTTTGCAGCTTCTGCAAAAGCCTTGTCATCTGGTATTAATGATTTTGGGAACAAATAAAATGCTCCTTGTGGCTTTACACATTCAAATCCTAAGCTTATTAAATGATTGTATAATAAATCTCTATTTTTCTTATAGATATTTACATCAACTTCTGCTCCTAATATTCTTCCTATAACTCTTTGGAATAATGAAGGTGCATTTACAAATCCTAATATTCTATTTGCAACATTTAATGATTGTATAATTTCTTCATAATCATCCATTTCACTATTTGCTACAACATATCCTATTCTTTCTCCTGGTAGTGACAATGATTTACTATATGAATATCCTATGAAAGAATTTTTATGATACTTCAAAAGAAATGGTACTTCTGCTCCATCATAAGCTATTTCTTTATAAGGCTCATCAGAAATAAGATATATGCTTGTTCCATACTCTTTTTCTTTCTTCTTAAGTACCTCTGCCATCTTTGTTAATGATTCTTCAGAATATATTACTCCTGTTGGATTATTAGGAGTATTTATTATTATTGCCTTTGTTTTTGGTGTAATTCCTTTTTCTAATGCTTCTATATCTGGTTGGAATGTTTCTTTATTTGATTGAACAACTACAAGCTTTCCATCAAAGTTATTAACATAGTTTTGATACTCTCCAAAAAATGGTGCTATTGCAATAACCTCATCTTCTGGATTTAATAATGTTTTTAATATAATGTTTAGTCCTCCTGCTGCTCCACAGGTCATTACTATATTATTTTCTGTAAAGTTTGAATTATTCTTTTTGTTTATAAAATCTGCAATTTTTTTTCTTACATCTTCATATCCTGAATTTTCCATGTATCCATGAACCAAGTTTTGAGGTTCTTCATTAATTATATCTATAATAGCCTTTTTAACCTCTTCTGGTGGTTCTACATTTGGATTCCCCAAACTATAATCAAAGACATTTTCTTCTCCATATTTTGCTGATAATTTTTTTCCTTCTTCAAACATAGCTCTTATTGTGGAACTACCTTTTACTAGCTTTTCCATTTTGTTAGAAATCATTATTACTTTCCTTCTTTCATTTTATTTTCTTGACTTTCCATATAAGCCCTTTAGTATCAAACCTACACCTGCTGCTGTCATTCCATACATCATAATAGTTGTAAATAAATCTGTTCTTCTAAATGTTATTTCAAGACCCATTAATATTCCAACTAATATTATTGCTAAACCAATTATAACAAAAAGCCACCCTAGTATGGAATTATCACTAAAAAATAAAATCATTACCCCTATGATTAGTGGAAGAAGCACCACACCTGTTGGAAAGTTATTCATAAAGCTTAGCCACCCACCAAATCTAAAGGCTGTATGTACATCAGTATTTTTAAATATCATAAATGCACCTACACAAAATACTACAAGTCCAATAAAAAAAGTAAGAGCATCTCCTTTCTCTTCATTTCTTTTATTTAGCTTATCAGACATCTCTTCAATTTTTTTACTCATATTCCCCTCCTAAAAACTTAGCTTAATGCCTTTATTGTACCAAGTTTTTCCCCATATGTATTTAATTTTTATTATTTTATTTATAAAAACTATTTTTAGTTTTTATTCTATTGTTATCTCCTTAATTTCTACTTTTTATTATTATCTATAACTTTAATTTTATTGTTATTAACTCCTAATACTGTACAGCCAAATTTTAAATATCCTTTTATATCCTCAACAATATTTTTAGTCAACATTTCCCCTGGAGATATAATAGGTATTCCTGGTGGATAAGGCACTATAGCCTCTTTAACTATCCTTCCTTCCCCTTCTTCTAAAGTACAGCTTTCTTCTTTGAAATTAAAAACCTCATAGGGTTCAAAAATTTTCTTAGGAACTTCTTCTCTAAAGCTTACACCTAGTTTTTCATCTTTTAGTTTTTCCATATCCATATTTTTTATAACATCATAAAGTTTATTTAAACCCTCTTCTCCATTGCATGGAGCTAAAAGTAAAACAACACCAGAAGAAAAGCTCATCTCCCCTTGAATTCCTTCTTTTCTTAAATAATCAAGAAATTTGTGTCCACTATATCCATTTGGAAGAATAATTAAATATCTTGTTTTATCTATGGTATATCCTTTAGGAAGATTTTCATTTCCTATAACTTTAACTTTTCCAAGATTATTAATCTCTTCTCGCTTTTTTTTACATATATCAATTAATTTTTCAAAGTCTGTTTTTCCGTAATTTTCTAAGTAATGTCTTGCATAATCTAATGATGCCATTATAAGATATGATGGTGAAGTTGTCATAAAAGCACTTATATAAAATTCAGCTTTTTCACACTCATCATTTACAAAAACAAAAGACCCTCCTGTTAATGCAGGCAATGTTTTATGTGCACTGGTAATAACATAATCACCTAAAGATGCCATAGATTTTGGAAGTTTTTCACTTATTCCATAATGCGCTCCATGAGCCTCATCTATTATAACTTTTAATCCAATTTTTTTAAGCTTATATACTACATTTTCAATATCATAAGATATTCCAAAATAATTGGGATAAGTTAATATAATTCCCTTTGGATTTTTTGCCTTATTTAAAGCCTTATATATTCTTTCTTCATCTGGTGGAAGAAAATATCCTTCTTCACAAACTTTAGGCTCTATATATATAACCTTAAGCTTTCTTAAAATAAGACCATTATATACTGCTCTATGACAGTTTCTTTCAACTAAAACCTCATCACCTTCATTAAAGGCAGAAAACATAGAAGATAAAATTCCTCCTGTACTTCCATTAACCATGAAGAAAGCTTTTTTGCATTTATAAAGCTCTCTTAATTTTTCTTGTGCTTCTTTAATAACACCTTCTGGATGGTGAAGATTATCTAATGGCTCAACTTCAGTAATGTCTAAAGAACCCAGTCTTTCTATAAACTCTTTTCCTTTAAAATCTCTTTTAAAAGCTTGTCCATCCTTATTTCCAGGCATTGAAAAAGCTATGTTATTTTCATTTTTATAATTTATTAATGCTTCTAATAAAGGTAAATCCATTCTTACTCCCTTGGATTAATAACTTGAATTGTTGCTTGTTTAAGTATTTGATTACCAATAGTCAACATTTCTTTTACAAGTATATTATCCATATTTTCCAACATATTTTCATATATTTTATAATCATTAAACATAACACTATATTTTGAAATTTCTTTTGCAATTTGTATAGTTTGCTCTTCTTTAAAAAGTTGTCTAAGCTTTATATTTTTACACAATTCTTTTATTCTTTCCTCATCTAAAGAAGTTGCATCATTTTTTACCTCTTTAATAGATTCTTTAACAAGATTTATTGCCTTTTTAACATTTTTTTTAGATGTGGTGAACATTATTTTATAAAGCTTAACATCTTTATCATAATCTATTTCACTACATACATCATATACTAATCCATTTTTAGTTCTAAGTTTATCAAATAATACAGAATCAGCTCCAACACAAAAATACGCATCAAAAAGCTTAAGCATCTTTAACTCTAGTTCTGTTAATTCCTTTATTGGAAATATCATTTCAACTCTGCTTACTTTAATTCCATTTTTTTCTTCAATAAACTCTCCTTTTTTTGGAGTTTCAAGTGAAGAAAATATCTTTAATCTTTTCCTAAATTTCCATCCACCAAAAAATCTATTTATAATTTCTTTAACACTATTAAAATCTAGTGATGACACAATAGCTATTGATGTATTTGATGGAACATAATTTTCTTTATAAAATTCTTTTAAATCTTCTAAAGTCATATTTTTCAATCCTTCAACGCTCCCAATAATAGGATACTTTAATCTATTTTCATTAAAAGCATTAAAAAATAATCTATCTTCGCAATACTGATCTATATCCTCATCCCATTCTTTAAGCTCCTGAAGTATTACATCCATTTCTTCCTTAAATCCCTCTTTAGGAAAAGTTGGATTGATTAAAATATCCGATAATATATCTATACCTGTTTCAAAATCCTCTTCTAGAAGACTTCCATAATATATGACATAAGAATAATTGGTCATAGCATTATGGAAAGCAAAATTTTTATCAAAAATTCTATTTATTTCATATTCACTTCTAGTTTTTGTCCCTTTAAATACCATATGCTCTGTTGCATGAGCAACTCCCATAATGTTTTTTTCTACTCCTGCACCTGCATCAAGCCCAATAGAAATTGATGTTAGCTTAGATTCAGTATTTTTGTATATAATTTTTATGCCATTATCTAACTGATAATATTCCATAATTATCTTCCTTTTATTTATTCAATTTCTTCAGCCTTTAAAGCTATAGCACATTCAATTCTCTTCTTTTGCATCTTACAACCTATTTCATAAGGTATATTCATATCACCATTAAAGTTTACATTATTAGCTTGGCATCCTCCACTACAATAAAATCTTGCCCAACATTCTCTACACTTAGGTTTATTGTATATATGTGCCTTTTTAAATTTCTTTCCTAATTCAGCATCATAGGTATCATCAAAAATTGAACCAAGCTTATATTCTTCCTTACCAACAAACTGATGGCATGGATAAACATCTCCTTGTGGAGTTATAGCTACATATTCAAAACCTGAGCCACATCCAGAAATTCTTTTATAAACACAAGGACCACCTTGTAAATCTATATTGAAATGATAGAAGGTAAATTCATCTTTTCCTTCTCTCTTTCTTCTTGCCATTTCATTATACAATTTATCATAGTTATCAAATATTTCTGGAAGGTCTTCTTCTCTTATAGCTAAAGGATGACCTTCTTCTAAAACTACTGGCTCTATTGATATTTCTCTAAAGCCTTCATTTAACATAGAAACTACATCTTCATAAAAATCAACATTATCTCTTGTAAATGTTCCTCTTACATAATAAGTCTTTCCTTTAGTTCTTTTAGAAATCATTTTTTTAATGTTAGGAAGTATATCATCATAAGAACCAGAGCCATCTGGTTTAATTCTTACTTTGTCATTTACTTCTTTTCTTCCATCTAATGATAAAATGATATTACCCATCTCTTTGTCCATAAATTCCATCATTTCATCATTTAACAAAGTAGCGTTAGTTGTCATTGTAAATCTTATGTTTTTATTCCACTTAGCTTCATTTTCTCTTGCATACTTTATTATTTCTTTTATTGTATCCATTATTAATGTTGGTTCTCCACCAAACAAATCTATTTCTATGTTCTTTCTAGGACCACTTCTTTTAATTACATAATCAATAGCCTTTTTAGCAGTTTCAACAGACATTACTCCTTTATTTCCATGATATTCTCCTTCGTCTGCAAAACAATATTTACATCTTAAATTACATCCATGAATTATATTTAAACAAACAGCTTTTATATAATCTCTATCATCCATTGAACTATGAGCTATTTCTTCATATTGGTCGGGAGAATATAATACTTCTTCTTTTACAAGCTCTTGTATTTCATCATAAGCTTCAGAAATTTCCTCTTCATCATATTTTCCTTTTAATTCATTTATTACATCTACTTTTTCCTTTAATTTATCATCATCTAATATATCATAAACAAGCTCATCCACTATATGGACTGCCCCTGTATTCACATCTAATACAAAGTATTTATCACCTTGTTTAAATTTATGTATAAAAGCCATCTAAAATTCCCTCCATATAATTATAAAGAAGCAGTAACCAAAAAAGTTACTGCCACTTCTTTTTAATTAGTTTTCACATTCTAAGTTTGCAACAGTACAAGAAGTCTTACATGCTGATTGACATGAGTTTGCACATTCTTTGCATCCTGGTTTACATAAACTATTTTTTATATTAGTTTTGTTTATAGTTTTTATGTGTTTCATGCTAATATCCCTCCTTATAAACTTTTACTACTAATTATACCATATTTTTTGATAGTTTAGGACAAAATTTATAATTCTACATGAAAAATTGTTCTATTTTTTTCACTTTCAGCATAAATTTTTCCATTATATTTCTCCACAATGGTCTTTGCTATTGAAAGTCCTAAACCATATCCTCCTTTTTCTCTTGCTCTTGATTTATCCACTCTATAAAATCTTTCAAATATTTTTTCTAAATCTTCTTTAGGAATATTTTCTCCTGTATTTTCTACAGATAAATGTATTTTTTGCTTATCTTCTTTTAGACTTATTTTTATTTCAGTATCTTTAAAAGAATGTTTTATTGCATTATCTATAAGTATCCCTATAAGCTGATTAAATCCTTCTTTGTTTCCTTTAAATAAAATATTTTCTTTAATATCACAATTTAACTCAATATTATTTTCATATAAAATAGCTTCAAAATTTAGTGCTTGGTTCATAACAACATCACTTAAATTAAACTCAACTTCCTCACCAAGAATTTCATTGTTATCTGCTTTAGCTAGATATAAAAGATTACTAACAAGCTTTGACATTCTATCAGTTTGAAATGCAATATAATCAATCCATTTTTTCTGATTTTTAATAGTATCATTTTTATTTGAATTTAATAAATCAATGTTTGTATTTATTATAGCTAATGGAGTTTTTAATTCATGGGAAACATCTGCAATAAATCTCTTTTGTGAATTATATGCTTCTTCAACTGGTTTTATTGCTCTTTTTGCAATTATTAAGCTTATAAAAAATAATAATATAAGACTAGCTACTCCAATAATACTAGAAGTAATAATAAGCCTTTTTAGAAATTGTTTATGACCACTTTCTTCTTTTAAAACTATTGATATATTACCAGAAGGATTACTCTTATACATATAAGCAAAAGTATAGTCACTACTTTCTATAAATCCCCTATCTTTATTACTATTTAAAACTTCCTTTACTGCGTCTACTAATTCTTCCTCTTCTATATCTAATTTTGTTTGATATATAAGTTTATTATTGATAATATTATAAGTTCCTATAATGCTATTAAGAGAATCTCTATCCATAGGTCCATTTATATTGTTAGGCTTCATTTTCATGCTATTTATGCTTTCGCTAAGATGAGAAAATATTTCATACTCACTATTACTTTTCACTCCTATATATATAGCCATTATAATAAGAAGAACTATAGAGGTAAGTAAAGTCATTGTGGTTACAATAAATCTTATTTTTAATTTTTTAAACATTTACTTTTCATCCTTATATTCTAAAAGATATCCTATGTTTCTTATGGCTTTTATTGTAACCTTAGATTTTAGAAATGTAAGCTTTCTACGTAGAAAAGAAATATATACCTCTACATTATTATGTTCTGCTTCAGATTCAAAGCCCCATAGTTTATTTATAATATCATCCTTATTAATAATACTTCCTTTTCTATTAATAAGAAGTTCTAAGAGACCAAATTCCTTTGCTGTTAATTTAACTGAATTTAAGCTAGTAGAAAGTTCTAAAGTTCCAATATTTAAAGTTATATCTCCAAAACACAACTCATTATCGTTTGTAATTTCTCCTTTTCTTCTGCTTAAAGCTCTTATTCTTGCAAGAAGCTCCTCTGTATAAAATGGCTTTGGAAGATAATCATCTGCTCCACAATCTAACCCTGCTACCTTATCAGATACTTCTCCTTTAGCTGTAAGTAAAATTATAGGGCATTCTATTCCTTCTTTTCTTGCCTTTTTAAGTACATCTAAACCATTCATTAAAGGAAGCATTATATCTAAAATTACTAAATCATAAATATTTGAAAGTATATAATCAAGACCATCTTCTCCATTAAAAACTCTATCAACAGTATAATTATGCTTTTCTAAAATAGCCCCTAAAGCTTCTGATAATTGTTCTTCGTCTTCTACTATTAAAATTCTCATATCATTCACCTCTTTATAAATATTTTAACATACAAAGCTTAAATAAAATTTAAAATGAAAATCATTTTTTAAGTTTTATTTAAGCTTTAGATTTTAAAATTATTTTATATAAAGTGAGGTGATTATTTTTATATATTAAATTTAAAATAACAATTAATAAGATTTATATATTTTTAATTTTAAAAGAGCAATAAACCAAAGATAATCCACCTAGCACACATATAATAATTGCTTTAATTATGTTAATAATTTATTTATCTTATTGATTTAATTGTTATAAAAAAAGAAGAGATATGCAAAAATTACTCTTGCATATCTCTTTTATATTACTTAATCTTCATTAATAACTCGCCAGTTTTTACTTGTTGTCCTTCCTTAACAGCAATAAATTCTATAACTCCAGATACAGGGGCTACTATATTAGTTTCCATCTTCATAGCTTCTATTATTATTAAGCTTTGACCTTCCTTAACTTCGTCTCCCTCATTAACAAGAACCTTATTTATGTTACCAGGAATACTTGAACCTACTTCATTTTTATTTTCTGGGTCTGCCATAACTGTATTATCAGCCTTTGTAGCAATTCCTGTATCTCTTCTTGTCTTATCTTTAACCTTTATTTCTCTTCTGTTTCCATTAACCTCAAATACAAGAATTCTATTTCCTTCTTCATCATGTCTGCCGATTTCTACTAATTGAACTATTAAGGTTCTACCTTCTTCTACTTCTATTTCACAAGTTTCACCTTCTGCTAGTCCATGGAAGAATACATCACTTCCCATACGGCTAACATCACCATATTCATCAACAAACTTTAAGTAATCTTCAAAAACATCTGGATATAAAGCATAACTTAATAAATCTTTATTTGTTGGTTCATACTTAAACTTTTCTTTTAAGTATTCTCTATCCTTTTCAAAATCTTCTGGTGGTAATAATTCACCTGGTCTTACTGTAATAGGCTCTTCTCCTTTTAGAACTACCTTTTGAAGTTCCTTTGGGAATCCTCCTTCTGGTTGACCCATCATACCTTTAAAGTATGATACAACTGAATCTGGGAATGCCATATTCTTAGCTTTTTCACATATGTTTTCTGGAGTCAAGTCATTTTGAACCATAAATATTGCCATATCTCCAACCATCTTAGAAGAAGGAGTAACCTTTATTATGTCTCCAACCATTTCATTAACTTTCTTATACATATGTTTTACATCATTAAATTTGTGTCCAATTCCAAAGCTTTCAACTTGTGGCTTTAAGTTTGAATATTGTCCTCCAGGAATTTCGTATCTGTAAATTTCTGCACTACCAGTCTTTAGGTCAGATTCAAATTCACTATAAACTTGTCTTACTGCTCCCCAGTAATCATCAATTTTTTGAATCTTATTTAACTCAATTCCAGTGTCTCTATCAGTATTCTTTAACGCTGCTACAACTGAGTTTAAAGCTGGTTGGCTTGTTAAGCCTGACATATTATTAAATGCTGTATCTATAATATCAACTCCAGCATCTGCTGCCATTAAAACAGTTGCTACTCCATTACCAGTAGTATCATGAGTATGTAATTGAATTGGAATTGAAATTTCGTTCTTTAATGCAGTTATAAGCTTTTTAGCTGCATAAGGCTTTAATAAAGCTGACATATCCTTTATTGCAAGTATATGAGCACCCATCTTTTCAATTTCCTTAGCCTTATCTACATAATACTTTAAGCTATATTTATCTCTAGTTTCATCTAAGATGTCACCAGTATAACATAATGCAACTTCAGCTATTTTTCCACATTTTAATGTTTCATCTAAAGCTACTTCTATTCCCTTTAACCAGTTAAGTGAATCGAATATTCTAAATACATCTATTCCACTCTTAGCAGATTCTTTTATGAATTCTCTTATAACATTATCTGGATAGTTCTTATATCCAACACCATTAGCACCTCTTATAAGCATTTGGAACATAATGTTTGGTATTCTCTTTCTTAATTCTTCTAATCTTACCCATGGGTCTTCTTTTAAGAATCTATATGCTGTGTCAAATGTAGCTCCTCCCCACATTTCAAGAGAGAATAAATCTCCAGCGTAAGCTGCAGTAGCTTCTGCTATATTTATCATATCCTTACTTCTAACTCTTGTTGCCATTAAAGATTGTTGAGCATCTCTCATAGTTGAGTCTGTAAGTAAAAGCTTGTTTTGAGATTTTATCCACTTAACTACACCTTCTGGTCCTTCAGCATCTAAGATTTGCTTTGTACCCTTTAATCCTTCTAATGTATCTACCTTTGGAATTACAGGTACATCATAATCTGTCTTAATGCCTTGAGTTCCATTTACTATCTTTTCACCAACAATTTTTAATACTCTTTGTTCTTCATCTGTTCTTGGCTTTATGTCAAATAATTGTGGATTATCTGAAATGAAGTTTGTATCACATTCTCCTTTTCTAAATGTTTCATTATTTAAAACATTTATCAAGAAATCAACATTAGTCTTAACTCCTGTAATATTTATTTCCTTTATAGCACGTATAGATTTTCTTACAGTATCTTCAAAAGTTCTTGAATGTGCAGTAGTTTTTACAAGAAGACTATCATAATAAGGACTTATAACAGCTCCACTAAATCCATTACCACCATCAAGTCTTATACCAAATCCTCCACCTGTTCTATAAACATCAATTTTACCAGTATCAGGTGCAAAATTATTTGAAGG
>JALFQD010000275.1 GCA_022785265.1 Clostridium sp.
TTATCAGTGCCTGCGGAAGCAATACGTTCGTCACTTTCTCCACCTTCACCTGTATTGGATTTTCCATGGAGATGATTCATGGCAATGGCAAGTGTCTCATGTGCCTCCTGAGAGATTGATCCATAAGACATGGCTCCTGTCTTAAATCTTTTAACAATCTCATCAACGCTTTCGACCTCATCAATCGGGATCGGGTTTTCCGGATAATTGAAATCCAGAAGTCCACGTAATGATCCATGGCTTTCTTCGTCTACCAGTTTTGTATACTCTTTAAACTGCTCATAACTTCCGTTTCTGGTAGACATCTGCAGAAGATGGATGGTCTGTGGATTATATTTATGTTCTTCTCCCTGGCTTCTCATTTTATGAGCACCTACACTGTCCAGTGTCAAGTCTGTATTCATTCCCAGGGGGTCAAATGCCTCTGAATGAAGTCTGTCTACATTCTCTTCAATATCTTCAAGTGTAATACCGCCAACTCTGCTGACTGTTCCTGTAAAGTATTTGTCGATCACATCCTGGGAAATACCAATAGCTTCAAAGATCTGAGATCCCTGATAAGACTGAATAGTAGAAATACCCATTTTGGAAGCGATCTTGACAATACCGCTTAACACTGCATGGTTGTAATCTTCTACTGCTGCATAATAATCTTTGTCCAGCATATGATTGTCAATCAGTTCTCTGATTGTTTCCTGTGCCAGATATGGGTTGATGGCACTTGCACCATAACCAAGAAGTGTTGCAAAATGATGAACTTCTCTTGGTTCTCCACTTTCAAGTATCATAGCTACTGCTGTTCTTTTCTTAGTTTTAACTAAGTGTTGTTGAAGAGCTGATACAGCTAATAATGAAGGTATTGCAACGTGGTTTTCATCTACTCCACGGTCAGATAATATTAGTATATTAGCTCCATCTCTATAAGCTCTATCTGCTTCTACAAATAAATGTTCAATTGCTCTTTCTAAGCTTGTATTTTTATAGTAAAGTATTGGAATAACTCTTACTTTAAATCCTTCAACATCCATAGTTTTGATTTTTAATAAATCTGTACTAGTAAGTATTGGATTATTAATCTTTAATACTCTACAGTTTTCTGGACATTCTTCTAATAAGTTTCCATCTTCTCCAATATATACTGAAGTTGAAGTAACTATTTCTTCTCTTATTGCATCTATTGGTGGATTTGTTACTTGAGCAAATAATTGCTTAAAGTAATTAAATAATGGTTGATGCATCTTTGAAAGCACTGGTATTGGGCTATCTATACCCATTGCAGCAACTGACTCTGCTCCATTTTTAGCCATTGGAAGTATAGAAGTTTTAAAATCTTCATAAGTATATCCAAATGCTTTTTGAAGTCTTGCTCTTTCTTCTTTAGAATATTCTTCTACCTTTTTATTAGGTATTTTTAAATCCTTAAGTCTTAAAAGATTATTGTCTAACCATTCACCATAAGGTTGTCTTGTAGCATAACGTTCTTTTAATACATCATCATCTATAAGCTCACCTTTGACAGTATCTACAAGAAGCATTTTTCCTGGTCTTAATCTGTCTTTTAAAACTATCTTAGCTGGGTCTATATCTAAAACTCCAACTTCTGATGAAAGTATTAAATAATCATCATCAGTTATATAGTAACGAGAAGGTCTAAGTCCATTTCTATCAAGAACTGCTCCCATTATATCTCCATCACTAAATAATATTGAAGCTGGTCCATCCCATGGTTCCATCATAGTTGCATAATATTGATAGAAATCCTTCTTAGTTTGGCTTATATTATTTTCTTCACTCCAAGGTTCTGGAATTGTAATCATAACTGCAAGAGGTAATTCCATTCCACTCATTACTAAGAACTCTAATGTATTGTCAAGCATTGCAGAGTCTGAACCTTCTGAGTTTATTACTGGTAAAACTTTGTGCATTTCATCTTTTAAATATTCTGATGACATAGTTTCTTCTCTAGCAAGCATTTTGTCAGCATTTCCACGAATAGTATTAATTTCACCATTATGTACCATAAACCTGTTTGGATGTGCCCTTTGCCAACTAGGATTTGTGTTAGTTGAGAAACGTGAATGAACCATTGCTATAGCTGATTCATAATCTGGACTTTGTAAATCCTTAAAGAATAAACGTAATTGTCCAACTAAGAACATTCCTTTATATACTATTGTACGGCTTGATAAAGAAACAACATAAGTATTATCATTACTTTGTTCAAAAACTCTACGAGCTATATAAAGTTTTCTATCAAAATCTAATCCTTGCTTAACATTTTTAGGTCTCTTTACAAATCCTTGCATTATATATGGCATACAATCAATTGCTTTGCTTCCTAAAACTGAAGGATCTGTTGGAACTTCTCTCCAGCCTAAAAATTCTAAGCCTTCCTTTTCCACTATTATTTCAAACATTTTTTTTGCTTGATTTCTTTTTAATTCATCTTGTGGGAAAAAGAACATTCCTATTCCATAATCTCTTTCATTACCTAAAAAAATGCCGAGAGATTCAACTGCTTTTACGAAGAATTTATGTGATATCTGTAATAGAATACCTACTCCGTCTCCAGTCTTTCCCTCGGCATCTTTGCCGGCTCTATGTTCTAAATTTTCAACAATCTTTAATGCATTTGCTACAGTATCATGAGTTTTTATACCCTTTATATTGACTATAGCTCCTATACCACAATTATCATGCTCAAACTGTGGACTATACATTCCTAAAGCGCCATTGCTTTCTAAATTATTATTCTGATTCATAAGCATTTAGTCCTTTCAATGTTTTTTGTTTTTTAATTTTAACTTATTTAAAATATACATTATTTTTTATCATATGTAAATAGTTTTTTTTAATTATTTAAGTTTTTCAAAAAAAAACTTTGTTTTATTAAAAAAAGTTTTTTTAAATATTTTTATTTTAAGGACAACTTCTTATATGTTGGTTAAGGGCAACTTCTTATATATTGGTTTGTTTTTAAAAAAGTTTATCTATTCCAATATTATTAAATCCATATTCTTTCTTCTTGTATATTGATTTGTTTTTAAAAAAGACAGAATAAATATATTATTTTGTTCTTCTGCCTTCTTCCTAAGTCAAGACTTAAATTTTATATAAAATTATATTTTTTGGTTTATTATTGTAATTTTTTAGTATTTATTGTATATTTTAGTGATATTTCCATAAGAATTTATTAAAAACCCTTTCTCTCTTCTTGATTTGCTATTAATTTTGTAGTATCCTTTTATCATAAGAGTGTTAAAATTCACTCAAATTAAATATGGAAGGAGGAAGGTCAAAAAGACCCAAATATTAATGAAGAAAAAATTTATATCTATGGTCCTTATAGGAGTTATGACCATATCATCACTATTACCAATAGTATCTGTAAGTGCAGCACCACAAGAAGTTGAGGATGCTAGAAGTAAATATGCTGCTATAGAAGCTAATATTGCAGAAATAAATGAAAAAATTCAAACATTAGATAGTGAAATGGAAAAACTAACTAATGAAATAGAAAATAATCAAGCAGAAATTGATAATCTTAATAATCAAATAGAGCTTACTGAAAAGGAAATTGATAAGGTTAAGCAAGATATTGCAGATAAAGAAGATATTTTAGGAGAAAGACTTAGAGAAATATATAAATCTGGTGGAACAGCTGACTACATAACCTTAATATTTAGTGCAAAAAGCTTTAGTGACTTAATATATAAAATAAGTGCTGCTAATAAAATAGTTCAATTAGATCAAGATATGATTGAAGATGTAAAAAATAAAAAGAAATCACTAGATGAAAAAGTTTCCTCTTTAGATGAAAAAGTTTCTGAAACTAAAGCTCTTAATGAGGAAGTTAAAAAGCAATCTGAAGAAGTTGAAGCTAATAAAGCTGAACAAGAAAGTCTTGTAGCTGAAGCTAAGGCTGAACAAGAAAAATTTGATGCTGAATATTTATCTGTTTTAGAATTAGAATTAGTACAAGCTCAAATAGATGTTTGTTATAATTCTAATAGTTCTTATGATGATTTAAATAATGCAATAACTAACCTAAGATTAGTTAGAGATAATCAAATTAAGAGTCCTACTGCAGAAGAAAAAATTAATGAAGCTATTGAATATGCAAAGCCTATAAGAGAAGAAAAGAAAGCAGAGGAAGAGAGACAAAGAGCTGCTGAAGCAGAAAGACAAGCTCAATTAAATAGAGAAGCTCAAGAAAGTCAAAATCAAGTTAATAGAGGCGATAGTAATTCATCATCTTCTTCAAGTTCAAATTCAAGTTCTTCAAGTTCAAGTTCTTCAAACTCAAGTTCAAGTTCTAACTCTTCTGGAGTTACAACAAGTGCAAGTGCTCAAGCAATAGTAAATGAAGCATATAGACATTTAGGAAAAGCTTATGTTTGGGGTGCAAAAGGTCCTGATAATTTTGACTGTTCTGGATTTACATCTTATGTTTATAAAACAGTTACAGGTATATGGATAGGTGGTGATACCTATTCTCAAATAGGTGCTGGACGTGAGGTTTCTCAAAGTGAATTACAACCTGGAGATTTAGTATTCCCTCACTCTGGACACGTTGGAATATACATAGGTGGTGGCCAAATGATTCATGCTCCACAAACTGGAGATGTAGTAAAAGTTGCTCCAGTTTATAAATTCTGGAGAGCAAGAAGGATTTTAAATTAGTAAAAAAACAGACGTTCTTAATTTTAAGAATGTCTGCTTTTTTTATATTATTGTGAAATTGTATTTACCTTTGTTACAACGCTTTTTCCTCTCCAAGTTCCTTTTTTCCATCTTATAAATACTATAATTCCTCTTATACATTCATCCATAGCCATTGCTATCCATATTCCAACAAGACCTAAACCTAATTTTATACCAAATATATAACTAAATAATACTGAAATTCCCCACATAGAAGCCATTCCTAAGTAAGTTGGAAACTTTATATCTCCTGCTGCTCTCATACTATTTATTATTACTAAATTTGTTGAACGTCCAATTTCTAATATAATTCCAATAAACATAACTTTAGAACCTAAATCTAATATTTCTGGATTTCTTGTGAAAATTCTAAGAGCATATGGACTTATAAAATACATTAATGTTGCAATAATTACAGAAATAACTATAGCTGCTTTTAATGTTTTTAAAACTCTTCTATAGGCTCCATCTTCATTTCCTCCTCCAACACAATGTCCAACAATAATTTGTGTAGCTTGAGCTACTGATGTTGAATAAAGGTAACAGAAATTACTTAAAAGTGATGAATATACCTTTGCATTTACTGCAACTAATCCTAAGACATTAACAAATGACATAATAAATAATTGTGATATACTATATGAAATACTTTCTCCTGCTGTTGGTATTCCTATTCTTAAAAGTTTCTTTAAAGTGCTTATTGGAAAAGGTCTTAAATACTTCAAAGAAATTGTTCCTTCAATATGTTTAATAAAAAAGTAAATTGCTATAATAACTGCTATAAATCTACTAAATACACTTGAAATAGCTACTCCTGTTACTCCTAAATCTAAAAAACTTAAAGGACCATATAAAAATATGTAATTTCCTATAATATTTAGTATATTTACTGAAAGAGAAATATACATTCCTACCTTAGTTAAACCATTACTTCTAAAAATTTGAGCAAATACATTAAAAAGTGCTTGTAAAAATATAAATCCACCTAAAATTTTCATATAGCTTGTAGCATCTGGCAAAAGTTCTTGTGGTACTTTCATAATTTTAAATATAGTAGAACTAAATAAAAATATTATTAAACTTACAATACCACTTATAACTAAATTAAAGAAAATTGAAACTGTATATATTTCACTGATTTTATCTTTTAGCTTTGCCCCTAAATATTGTGCTACAACTACTCCTGAAGCACTTGCTATTATGCTAAAAGCCAATGTAAGAAAGTATAATATTTGATTTGCATTCCCTATTCCTCCAACAGCTGTTTCTGAATAATTGCTAAGCATAAGTGAATCGATATTTCCTATAAGCATAGCAAGAAGAGATTCAATAAAAATAGGCCAAGTTAAATGAAATAAAGATGTTTTTTCATTTATTTTTAATTCTTTTTCTTTCATAAGATTAATCCTCCATTCTAATGTTTTTTAACTTTTTTCTATATTCTTTTGGTGTTAAATTAAATTTCTTTTTAAATATTCTATTAAAATAAGAAATATTGTTAACTCCCACTTTAAGTGCTATCTCCATTATTGTCATATCAGTAGTTTGTAGCAAGTTAGTTGCTATTTTAAGCCTATATTCATTAATATAATCAACACAAGTCATACCCATATACTTTTTAAAAAATCTCATAAAATACTGCTCACTAAAATTAACAACATTTGCTAAATCTTCAATTGATATTGGATTCATATAATTTATTTTTATATACTCTAAAATAGCCTTAATATCATTTGTGGTATCATCTTTTATTTTTGTTGAATAATCATGTATTTCAAAACATTCTTTAAAAAGCTTATAAAAAAGCTCAAATAAATAACTCTTCAATTGAAGTTCAAAAAATTCACTTTTTTCTTCATAACATAAAAATAATTTATCAATACATTCTTCTATGTTTTTATACCCCTTATCACTAGGCTTTAATATGCTAGGATAAGAAACTTTATTATCCAAAAATGGAGTAAAATATTTTATTGAACAAGCATCTGTAACATTACTATTTAACATACTTAAATCAAACATTATGGTTTTAGATACCATTTTTTCATTTTCATATTGCTTAAATGAATGTAATGTACAAGGCTTTAATATTACTATATCTCCTTCTTCTACAACATACTCTTTAAGATTAATATTAACTATATACTTTCCTTTAATAATTTTAATAATTTCCATTTCATCATGCCAATGCATCGGAAATATAGAAAAACAATTTGGAATAAATGTATCATATTTTATAAATGGTAATAAAAAATTTCCATGCTTTTTATTTTCTTTTAAATTTATAAAATCACTTTCCATAATTTTTGACCTCCTTTTTTATTTTGTACCAAAAAGTCATTATCGTATTATTTATTTTCTATGAAAATATTTTAATATTTGTTCTAAGAGCATTATAATATCATTATTTTCTTTTATCAATAATACAAAATGAGCTATTTATAACACAAAAATAACCATAGCTTATAAAAACTATGGTCATTTTTTACTATTTATTTTTTTCTCTCATTTCAATTAATTTATCATACTGCTTGTACATATATTGAACTCCATTTTCTAATATATAGTAATGTCTTATGTAAGGAATTAATAATATTAAGAAAAGTGCTGTTAAAATTATTATCATTAAATTTGTATTAATTAAGGCATATAAAAGAACAATTAGTGTCATTATTGCAAAAACTGCTGTTACAATTAAATGAATTAATCTTTCGTGCTGAAAAAATGAAATTTGAACTAAATGCTCTTTTATTTTTTCTTCATAATTAATATTTTCTTTTTCAAGAAGTTCATCCATATATTTTATATAGTTTCTTAATCTCTCTGCCATGCTTACTCACCCTTCCAAAATCATATTTTCATTAAATATTGTACTATTTTTTGATAAAAAGTATATATTTTTTTATTAATATTCTTTCGCATATTAATATATTATGTGTTATAATATTTATAAATTACTATGTTAATAAAGTGTCTTATTAAATCATTACCAAATAAATATATGTAATATGTTTAAATTATTACAAAATGAGGTGAATTATGAATATAAGTAAAGCTGAATTTGAAAATTATCCTACAGTTGATTATGTTTTGAGTGAATACTTGTATAAATATAAAATACATTTAGATAAATGTGTAGAAAAGTATAATTATGATTCTTATAAGGTTCTTTATTATAATATACATTTATTTGATAAATTTTTATATTTAAAATACAAAGATAGTGACTTTGAAATCAAAGACCTTAAAGAAAAAGATATTGAAGATTTTTTAGAATTTTGTGGGAAGGTAATGAAAAATCAACCTATAACACTTAACTCAAAGCTTGTTTCTATAAGACTTTTAATGAAATATATATGTAAATATCATAAAGGCATTTTTAAATATAATATTTCTCTTCAAGTTCCAAAAATAAAAATGGAACAAACCCCTCCAGAATATATTAAATATAGTGATATTAATCTTATTTTAAGTAAGCTTAGAGAAAATAATTATGGGATAAGAGAAGTATGTATATGTAAAATTATAATGACTTGTGGAATTAAAGTAACTGAAGTTTTTAAATTAAAGATGAGTAATATTGATATGGAAAATAAATTTTTAAATGTTTTAATAAATAATGAAAAAGCTTCTTATCCTATTGTTGACACCTTATATATAGATTTAAAAGATTATTTATCATTAAGAAGTACAATTAAAACAAATTCTGAATATTTATTTTTAAATAACTTTGGAACTCCAAAAACTATACGTTCTTTTCAAATGGCTTTTAGAAAAGCTGTTATAGATTGTAATCTTCCTAAAGCTTATACTGCACAAAATCTTCGTGGAAGCTTTATGTATGCTATGGGAGACGTAGTTGATGATGAAATGGAACTTCAAGATATTACTGGGCAAAAAAATGTAAAACAGTATATTAAAATTAAAGAAAATCCTCTTAATAATATAAAATAGCATCTTATATAATTTCCTAATAATATAAAATAAGGCTGTTACACAAAAAATTTTGTAACAATGTATACTATCATATTTTTAATGACATAATATGTATTGTTATTTTTTATGCAACAGCTCCACCTTATTTTATTTTTTTCTCCAATCTGCTATAGCATCTTTAAGTTGTATTCCACAATTCTTAACTTCTCTCATAATACGTTCTGTTCCTTCAGAAGTTTCAAACCAATTATCTTTATTTATTCCCTTTATGTCTACTGGACATACATAGAATTCTGTATTTGGAAATGCCCAAGTATAAAGCATTAATGAACGTCTTGCGTGAAAAGATTTACAACATATTATAGCCTTTTTAATGTCAAGTCCCTTTTCATCTGTCACTTTACGTGAATTAAATGCAACTTCTACAGTAAATTCTGATTCCTCTTCTCTTAAAATGGCATCTTTATCTACTCCATTAGTTATAAGAACATCATTCATAAATTCCCATTCAGTTTTGTATATTTTATTATATATATCACTTTTTATTTGTGGTCCTGGGAAAAATCCTCTATTTATACTATACTTTCCTGCTGGAAAAACATATGGTGCATATCCTTCTTTCCATAATTCTGCTGCTTTTTCTGCTGGTTCTGGCCATGAACCTCCTGGTATAAAAATAATATCTGCTTTTTGTGGCTTGTCCTCTATGAAAATAAATGAAGTTATATCATCTAACATCTTCATTATATCCACCTCCTAAGTTGCTTTGTATATACTATATACTCTATGAATATAATAAATTATAACAGTTTTCTTATAAATTTTCACTAATTTATTTTAATATTAAAAATTTTTTTTATTTTTTATCAATTTATTATATAACTTATTAAAAATTTTTAATGATAAAAGCTTAATAGTACAAACTTTTTGTGATATTAAAAAATATAATAAAGTTTAATAAAAGAATCAAGTTTTTTAATTTTCCCTTTTTACTTGTTTTGCTTTTTTTAAAAGCTCACCTAATTCCTCATGAGTGAATATATATTTTTTATTACAAAAATGACATATTACTTCCTCTTCTTTATTATCTTCATAAATTTCAGTAAGATCCTTTTCTCCTATACTTATAAGAGCTTTTTCTACTCTTTCCTTTGAACAATCACAAACATATTCTGGCTCTATTGAATCTAATATCTTTAAATCCATTCCTTCAAATATGTATTCTAATATTTCTTCTATTGTTTTTCCACTATCTATCATGGTTGTTATTGGTGGAATTTCTTGTAATCTATACATTAATAAATCAGCAAGAAGTGGGTCTGCATCTGGCATCATTTGAATTATAAATCCTCCTGCTGCTTTTATTGATAAATCCTTATCAACTAAAACACCTAAAGAAACTGCTGATGGAGTTTGCTCTGAAACTGTAAAATAATAAGTAAAATCTTCTGCTATTTCTCCAGAGTGTATTGGCACTTGTCCAACGTAAGGATCCTTCATTCCTAAATCTTTAATTACATATAATATTCCATCTGTACCAACTGCTCCTCCTACATCTAGTTTTCCTTTTGAGTTTAAAGGAAGATTTACATTTGGATTTCCTATAAATCCTTTTACTGTACAATCAGGGTGTGCTGTAACAGTTATTCCTTTAGCTGGTCCTCCTCCATTTATTTTTAGAGTAACTACTTCTTTTTCACTCTTTAAAGTTGCTCCCATAAGTGCTCCCATTGTAAGCATTCTTCCAAGAGCTGCTGACGCAACTGGAGTACAGTTATGTACACTTGCTCCATAATTAACAACTTCTGTTGTTATTCCACCTATTATTCTTATCATTCCATCTTTTGCTGTACATCTTATAATCTTATCCATTTTATTTTTCCTCCATATTTTTTCCTGCAACATATAAAATTCTTTCACTTTTTGGTTTTACAGAAGTCTCATTATATCCATCATATTTTCCTAAAAGCTTAAAGCCACATTTTTTAAGAGTATTTTCTATTTCTTCCTCTGTATAAGCTCTTTCAAACTGCTCTTCTTCAAATCTTTCATAAAGTTCTCCTTGCTTTATAAAAAATGTAAGAAACATATTTACTACATTATCTTCTAATGTATTTTCCCAAGTATAAAATACCTCTTCTTCATTATAAGTGAAAATGTTATTTCCCAAGACATTTGTAATCTTATAATAAGAATTTATGTCAAAAAGAAATAATCCATTATCATTTAAATGATTATATACTCCTTGAAAGCATTTTTCTAAATCTTCATTTTCTAATAAGTAGTTAATAGAATCTAATACTGAGGTTATTACATCAAATTTATGATTTAAAGATAATTCTGTCATATCTTGACATATGATTTTACATCTTACTCTTTCTTTTTTAAACTTTTCAAAAGCTTCTCTAAGCATATCCTCTGATAAATCCACAGCATAATTTGTTTTAAAATGCTTTGACATTCTAATAGCTATATTACCAGTTCCACAAGCTAAATCAAGATAATCTGTAGATTTATTATTATATTTTTTTATAATATTAATTAGTCTTTCAGATATTTTATCATAATTTATATCTTCATAAATCAACTCATCATAAACCTTTGCAAATTCTTCGTAGGCCATTTTTTCCTCCAGCGTCTTTAATATTTACTAAAATTATATTAAAGCTAATCTGGCTATTAGTCAATTTATTTTCTCCCTAAAATTTCATTATTACTTGGAATATGAAGTTCTTTTTTTCTTTTAGTCATAATTCCACCTATTCTTCCTGTTTCTTCTGCACTTAATCCTCCCCAACCTAATTTTTCAACCTTATCTTTTAATCCTAATTCTTCTGCTATTTCATATTTGATTTTTTCTCTTAATATTTCATTTTCTGTTAATTCTTTATTTTGCTTTATTTTAGATTTTATAACTTTTTTTAATGGTGTACTACTCATTTAAAATCACTCCATTTATCTTTACTCGTTATTTTTCATTTTTTACTTTGTTTAATCATTACATTTTTTATTATGTACTATTTTTATTAATTTATTCATTAATTTGCTTGTTTTAAGACTATATTTTTCTATTTTTTTTGTATATAATATTATAGATATATAATTTTTTAAGCTATCAGCTTTTAAATTTTTGTATATCATAATAGTGTAAAATACATTGTTTTTCTCTTTACTGTGATAACTCTAAGTCAAAACAATATATTTATTCTGCTTTAACTAAATAGAAATAAATTTCTAATAATATAAAAAAGATTGGAGGATTTTAAATGGCAATATTTGAAGGTTCTGGAGTAGCTTTAATAACTCCTTTTAAGGATAATAAAGTTAATTTTGAAAAATTAAAAGAGCTTTTAGAATGGCATGTCCAAGAAGGTACTGATGCTATTATTATTTGTGGAACCACAGGTGAAGCAACAACAATGAGTGATACAGAAAAAAAGGAAGTAATTAAATTTACTGTTGATACAATAAATAAAAGAATTCCTGTAATTGCAGGTTCAGGCTCTAATAACACTTTAGCTGCAATTGAAATGTCAAAATATGCTGAAAGTGTTGGAGTTGACGGTCTTTTAGTAATTACTCCTTATTATAATAAGACAAATTCTAAAGGATTATTTAAACATTTTGAAGCTATTAATAATTCAGTAAATACACCTATTATCGTATATAATGTTCCTGGTAGAACTGGTCTTAATATAACTCCTGAAAATTTAATTAAATTATCAACTCTTTCTAATATTGTTGCAATAAAAGAAGCTAGTGGAAACATAAGCCAAGTAGCTAAAATTGCTGCAATGTGCAAAGATATTGATATTTATTCTGGTAATGATGATCAGATAATTCCTATAATGTCTCTTGGTGGAAAAGGTGTTATATCAGTTCTTGCTAATGTAATTCCTAATAAGGTACACCAAATGACAAAAAACTATCTTGATGGAAATGTAAAGGAAGCTTGCAGTATTCAGCTTGATACCTTAGAACTTACAAATAATTTATTTATTGAAACAAACCCTATTCCTGTTAAGACTGCATTAAATCTTATGGGCAAAGAGGTAGGTCCTCTTAGACTTCCTTTATATGATATGGATGAAAAAAATGAAAATACTTTAAAGGAAACTTTAAAAAAATATAATTTACTTTAAAAGCGAGGGATACTTATGATTAAAGTTATTTTAAATGGATGTTCAGGAAAAATGGGAAGAATGATTTGTGAAACTTCAAAGCAATTTCCAAATATTGAAATAGTAGCTGGAATTGATAAATTTCCTTTTGAAAGTTCTTTCCCAATATTCAAAAGTCCTGAAGATGTAAATATTGAATATGATGTAATAATTGATTTTTCAAGAGCTGATGCTTTAAAGGGTCTTTTAGCTTTAACTGAAAAGACAAAGAAACCTCTTATAATATGCTCAACTGGTTTTTCTGATGAAGACTTAGCTTTAATAGATGAAAAAAGTAAAACTCTTCCACTATTTAGGTCTGGAAACATGTCTCTTGGAATTAATTTAATAAGTTGCTTATTAAAAAAAGTTGCTCCAACTCTTTATGGAAACTATGACATAGAAATAGTTGAAAAGCATCATAATCAAAAGGTGGACGCACCAAGTGGTACTGCTCTACTTTTAGCTGATTCTATTAAAAATTCCTTAGATTCAGAAACTGAATATGTTTATGGAAGAAAAGGAAATAAAAAGAGAGAACAAAAAGAAATAGGAATTCACGCTGTAAGAGGTGGCGGAATTATTGGAGACCATGAAGTTATATTTGCTGGAACTGGTGAAGTTATAGAATTTACTCATAAAGCAATTTCAAGAGAAGTCTTTGCAGTTGGTGCTCTAAAGGCTGCAGAATATATGTCTAAAGTAACAAAGCCAGGTCTTTATGATATGATAGATGTTATAGGTTTAGAATAAAATTTTCAATAATCCTCTTTTGGAGATTATAAGTTTAAAACAAAAGAAGACTCATATTCATAAATGTAATATGAGCCTTCTTTCATTTTTCTTGCATATAACAAAAATTTAAATTTTATTCAATTTCTAGTTCTTTTATTGCATGAAGAATATGTATCTTCATAGCACTTTTTGCTCCCTCTGCATTTCTATTTTTTATAAAATCCATTATCATTCTATGATCAATTATAGTATCTTTAACTGCCATTTCCTTTTCTTCTGATAATGCAACGCCTTTATCAATTGCTTGATATATAACTGGCATAAGCTTATTCATAAATTCATTATGAGTTGCTTTTGCAATAGATTTATGAAATGCCTGTTCTATTTCTGTTCTATCTTTTCCTAGCTTTATATATTCTTCTATTTGCTCACCTAATGATAAAATTCGTTTTATTTCTGCATCACTTGCCCTTTGCACTGCTAAATAGGCAGCTTCTGGTTCAAAAATAAGTCTCATTTCATACAAATCTTTTGCATTAGTTTTTATTTTTGAAAGAGAAGAAATTTCTTCAATATTATCTGTTTGAAGTTCTTTCTTTACAAATGTTCCCTTTCCTCTTTGTATTTCTAAAATACCATTTGTTGCAAGAATACGTATTGCTTCTCTTAAGGTAGTTCTGCTTATTTTAAGCTCTTCTGAAAGTTCATTTTCATTTGGTAGCTTTTCTCCTGGCATAAATTTCTTTTCTATTGTTATCATAGCAAGAATATCATCTGCTACACTATCTGATAACCTTTTTTGTCGAGCCATTTCTTTTATCATTCCTTTTTAATTAATTATTCTAACCTCTTATCTAGATAAGGCTGCCCAAGTTTTTTCTCCTGCTATATAATCAACTGTAAGCCCTTGATTTCTTTGAAAATCACCTAAAGCCTTATGAGTTTGCACACCATAAATTCCATCCTCAGTTAAATTATATCCAAACTTATTAAGCTTTTTTTGAAGCTCTAAGCATCTATTTCCTACATATTTTTTAGCTTTTTCCATAGTGGATGAAGAAGTTTGTCCATTTATAGCATATTGAATATCTGCTATTAAGGTTCTCCATGTTACTCCATACTCATTTAAAAATTCTATAGGGTCTTCATGGTCTGTTTCTCTATAGGTTTCAGAACAATTCTTATGACTAACTATATCACTTGCATCCCAACCATATTTTGCACAAAGGCTTGCTACAAGTTCAACAGTATTAGAATAAACTTGATTAAACTCAGTTACATTATATCCTGATGGTTCACACATTTCTATCCCAATATATCTATTATTTGCTGATGTTCCTGCATGCCATGCTACTTCATTTTCTGGCACAGTTGCAACTGCTTTATTCCAATCTACAAAATAATGTGCATTAGCATCAACTTGTATCCTATTGAAATAAGAAGCATTATCATCTGCAGTACTACCTTTATTTGCAGTACTATGAATAACAATTCCCATAGGTGAAAGATATTGATAACTTCTGTTATTTTCTGTATACTTCTTATCTATTTGCAAAGCTAATGTTGGTACAATACTAGCACAAACAATTCCTGTTGTTAAAACTGCTATTACAAACTTCTTTTTCCTTTTATTCATAACGCCCATCCCTACCTTAATATATTTATATATTTTTTAGTTTATCATACTTTTCATAAGTTT
Organism: Clostridium sp.; assembly: GCA_022785265.1. GTDB lineage: Bacteria > Bacillota > Clostridia > Clostridiales > Clostridiaceae > Clostridium. Next base: position 15,235 of record JALFQD010000275.1, read on the forward strand.
AACAGTATGTAAAATATGAAATTTTCTTATTCATTGGAATTTTTATATTGAAAAATTTTATTAAATTTATAAAAATTAAGGAAATTTCTTCTTTATTAGATTTATTCAAATATTTATTGACATTTTTCTTCTTTGATGATATTCTAGCTAAGGATATAGTGTGTAACTGGTTTGCAGGCATTAACTATACATGATTTATTTTTTATTATGTATGTTAATGCTTTTTTTTATTTTTTAGGCGCCATAAATTTTAAAAGTATTAACAAAGTACATGAATAAGTTTTTCTTATATGGTTATATTAATAAAAAAAGGAGAGATTTTTTATGAAGGATAAAATTTTTGGTGTATTACAACGTGTTGGACGTTCTTTTATGCTTCCAATTGCTATTTTACCAGTTGCAGGTTTGTTTCTTGGTATAGGTGGCTCATTTACAAATCAAAATATGATTGAAGCTTATGGGCTTACTAACATTTTAGGTGAAGGTACAATTTTGCATGCTTTACTTGTAGTTCTCAATAAATGTGGTGATATAGTTTTTGCAAATTTACCACTTATTTTTGCTATGGGTGTTGCTATTGGTATGGCTAAAAAAGAAAAAGATGTTGCTGCTCTTTCAGGAGCTATAGCTTTTCTTATTATGCATTCAGCAATAGGTGCTCTTCTTGATTTAACTGGCAAAGCTACCACTCTTCCAGCTGGTTCTGTTACAAGTGTCCTTGGAATTCAATCTTTACAGATGGGTGTTTTTGGTGGTATTTTAGTTGGTCTTGGAGTTGCTGCCCTTCACAATCGTTTTTATAAAATTGAACTTCCACAAGTTCTTTCATTCTTTGGGGGAACTAGATTTGTTCCTATAATATCAGCCATTGTTTATTTATTTGTGGGAATTTTAATGTTCTTTATATGGCCTGTTATTCAAAAGGGAATTTTTACAATTGGTGACCTTGTTAGAAGTTCAGGATATGCTGGAACATTTTTATATGGATTAATGGAAAGAGCTTTAATTCCATTTGGACTTCATCATGTATTTTATTTACCATTCTGGCAAACAGCAGTTGGTGGTACTGCAATGGTTGGAGGACAATTAGTAGAAGGTGCTCAAAATATATTCTTTGCAGAACTTGCAAACGGAAATATATCTCACTTTAGCGTTGAAGCAACAAGATTTATGTCAGGTAAATTCCCTCTTATGATATTTGGCTTACCTGGGGCTGCTCTTGCTATGTATAAATGTGCAGATCCTAAAAAGAAAAAGATAGTAAGCAGTTTATTACTTTCAGCTGCTTTAACTTCAATGATTACTGGTATTACAGAACCTATTGAATTTACATTCTTATTTGTTGCTCCAATTTTATATGCAGTTCACTGTATATTTGCAGGTTTAGCTTATATGTTTATGCATATATTTAATGTTGGTGTTGGTATGACCTTTTCTGGAGGACTTATTGACTTAACTTTATTTGGTATAATGCAAGGAAATGCTAAAACAAACTGGATATGGGTTGTAATAGTTGGTATAGTTTATTTTATAGTTTACTACTTCTTATTCTCATTCTTAATTAAGAAATTTAACTTTAAAACTCCAGGTCGTGACGAAAATGAAGAAGAAGTTAAATTATATACAAGAAGTGATGTTAATGCTAAAAATTCTAAAGAAAACAATAAAGAAAATAGTGCTAATATAGAAGATGAAATTTCAGCTATGATATGTAAAGGTCTTGGTGGAAAGAAAAACATTTCTGATGTCGATTGTTGTGCTACAAGATTAAGATGTACCGTTTATAAATCTGATTTAGTTGATGATGCTTTATTAAAAAGTACTGGTGCTTCTGGCGTTGTAAGAAAAGGGCAAGGAGTACAAATAATATATGGACCTAAGGTAACTGTTATAAAATCTAACTTAGAAGATTATCTTGTAACTGCTCCAGATATTGAAGAAACTAAAACTTTTGAAACAGTCGAAACTAAAGAAGAAGTTAAAACTGAAGAAACTAAAGAGAACTTAAACTTTAAAGAAATAGCTAAATTCTCAAGCCCTCTTAATGGAACAGCTACTCCAATTGAAGAAACTCCAGATGAAGCTTTTGCTGGAAAAATGATGGGTGATGGAATAATGATTATGCCAGAAGATAAAACAGTATTTGCTCCTTGTGATGGTGAAATATTATTTGTATTTCCAAGCAAACATGCTGTTGGAATAAAAACTAATGATGGATTTGAAATATTAATTCATATTGGAATAAATACAGTAGAACTTAATGGAGAAGGATTTGAAACCTTTGTTAATGCTGGAAATAAAGTAAAAAAAGGTGACAAACTTATAAGTTTTGATATAGAATATATTAAGAATAAAGTTCCTTCTATGGCTACACCTTTCATCTTCACTTCATTAAGTGAAAATCAAAGAGTAAGACTTATTAAGAAAGGAAAAGTAAATGCCCTTGAAGATGTACTTGTAATTGAGGAAGCTTTATAGAACTTAAATGTTTGTTTAAATAGTGTGGTAAGTGGAGGACTAATATGTATAGAGTAATAAAGGTTTTAAATAATAACAGCATACTGGCGTTAAGTTCACCAGGAAATGAAGAGGTTATTATCTTAGGGAAAGGTATAGGTTTTGGTAAAAGAGTAAGCGAAACTATAAAAGATATTGAAAATGCTAAAATCTATACTCTTCAAAAAAAATCAGTTGCTGGAGAAGCTTTAAAAAATGCTGCTAGTGTAAAACCTGAGTTTCTTGAAATAGCTAATGATATTATTATTGAAACTGAAAAAGTTTTTGGAAAAATTGACAATACAATATTACTTCCACTTGCAGACCACATTGCTTTTGCTATTGAAAGGATGAAAAAAGGGCTTACTATAAGTAACCCTTTAAATAATGATATAAAAGCTTTATTTAAAGATGAATATGATGTGGCCTTAAAAGGAAAAGAGATTATAAAAAAAAAGACTGGATTTATTATTAATGATGATGAAGTAGGCTATATTACCCTTCACATCCATTCATCCCTTGATAAAGAAAGTGTATCAGAATCAATACAAATAGCAATTGCTGTAAGAGACTGCATTAGCTCTATTGAAGAAGATTTAGATATAAAAATTAATATATCCTCATTATCATATAGTCGTCTTATGACCCATATAAAATATATGGTTGCAAGAGCCTTTAAGGGAGAAAAAATAAAGTTGGACATGAATGAATACATGAAAAGCCAGCTTCCTCATTCTTATGCTATTGCAAGTGATGTATGTAAAAAACTTTCAAAAAGGCTTAAGAAAAATTTTGACGATGTAGAAATTGGATATCTTGCATTACATATAGAACGTGTATATAAAGATGAACAACCTTAATTTAACATACAAAAAGCAGTTATTGCTTTAACCATTGAGAAATGGTAGCGATAGCTGCTTTTTTATTTATTGATTTTCATCCTGCTTTTTATGTTCTACTTAAGTTCTATTAATTTTTTCATCCTCTTTGGATAATTTGTTATTATGCTATCAATATTCCACATTAACAGTTCTTTTGCTTTACTTTTATTATTTACAGTATATACATTAACCATAATTTTATTCTTATGAGCATTTTCTATATATTTTTCATTAACAATTTTAAAACAAGGATGAAGTGCATCTGCTTTATATTTTTCTGCATAGGAGATTATGTTATTTATCGATTTTGAATATAATAAGCCAGTTTTTATACTCTTACATATTTCTTTACATTTTAACATTGATTTATGATTAAAGCTTGATAAAATAATCTTATCCTTTAGATTATATTTTTTTATCAACATTATAACATCCTTTTCAATATCTTTATAATCTATCTTATTATTTTTTATCTCTATATTAAGAAATATACCTGATTTCTTTACTAAAGATAAAACTTCTTCTAATGTTGGTATATAAACTTCTTTATGAAAATAAAAAAATAAATTTTTGTTTTTTAAGGCTTGAAGCTCCTTTAAAGTATATTCTTTTACATATCCATCTCCAAAGTAGGTTCTATTTACCTTTTCATCATGAATAACAACAAGCTTATTATCCTTTGTTTTATGAACATCTAACTCTATACCCTCACATCCAACTTTTATTGCTTTTTTAAAAGAAAGAATTGTATTTTCAGGATAAAACCAACTATCTCCTCTATGTGCAAAAATCATATAATCACCTCAAAATTTATTTTTCAATAAGCATCATCATAAGAAATACTAAGATTATAACAGTTAAAGTTAACCACAAAAAAGGTAATATTTGTATAATAAAACTTTTTGAATTCTCTTCCTCATTCTTTTGCTTTAATAAAACCATAGGAAAAACGGGAAGTGAAATTAAAAATGCTATTGGCATCATTAAATCTATTATTTGTCCAAACTTTAACCATGCAAAATAAGATAAAACAGACCATATTAAAGTAATAACCCCTAATAAAATATATAAATACTTTTGTTTTATATGCCTTTTTAATATAAGTCCATTACCTTCATCAATGCTTTTTAAGCATTTTCTTTTCCATAAACAATTTGAAATTTCATTTATTATTACTAAAAATATTATTAAAAAAGCTAAAATTAAAGCAAAGATTTCTGAAAATGATTCTGCTATTTTATCGCCCTTAATAATATATTTCATAATAAGTCTTATAAAGATAATTACTAAAATAATGTTTAAAATTTGATTATTCTTTTTTTTCCAATCTGTTATGATTTTAAACTTTATTTTATCATCTATTTTTATAGGCTTTAAACTTAAGTCCTCAGTGCAGAAAAAATATACATTATCTTTTTCAAATAAAAATCTCCAACCTGCTTCTTCATATTTAATCATATATTCCATATATTTATTATTTCCAACATAACTTTTATCAAATAATTCTACTGCAAAATTAATCTTTTTAGGCTCACACCTTTTAAAAAGATATAGACTTTCCTTTTTTTCTGTAAGAATCCACCCTTTTTCTGCCATATTCTCTAAATATGCCTTTGTTTCTTGAAGATTTTCTAAATTTAATGGTATTCTTCTTATTAATTCATTTTTCATGCTTTCTCCTAAATTTTAAATATTATCTATAATAGTATGCATATGTTCATCTGCTAAATTCCATGGAACTAAATATCCAGAACCTTTAGAACAAAACACTGATGTTGAGGTATTTTCTATATCTAAATCTTTGTTGTAACCTATTTTTTCTATCATTTCTTCAGAATTATGACATTCATCATATCCATCAAACATAAAATTTACATTTCCCTTTCCTTTTGTAAATGAGACAATTTCCATACTATAATTCATAAAAGTTGAAACAGGACCTCTTCCATTTATAATAACTTTATTTTCTGTAGTTTCTACAGGATCAAATTCTCCAGAAAGCTTTTGTATATCAGATATAATTCTTCCCATATTTTCTAAAGGAGCAGATATTTTAAACTTATAGTAAGGTTCTAAAAGAACATTCTCTGCTTTTTCTAAGCCTTGTCTTATTGCTCTATAAGTAGCTTCTCTAAAGTCCCCTCCTTCAGTGTGCTTTATATGACTTCTTCCTGTTAAAAGAGTTATTTTTATATCAGTTATAGGAGAGCCTGTAAGTATTCCTTTATGTTCTTTTTCAAAAACATGAGTTTTAACTAAATTTTGAAGACCATAACTTAAATTGTCTGTATGACATTTACTTTCAAATGTTATTCCCTCTCCTCTTTTTAAAGGCTCCATTAATAACCTTACCTCTGCATAATGTCTTAAAGGTTCAAAATGTCCTGAACCTATAACAGTGTTTTTTATTGTTTCTTTATAAAGTATTTTACATTCTCCAAAATCTATATCTAAATTAAATCTCTCTAAAGCGACTTCTTTTAACACTTCAAGCTGAATTTTTCCCATTATATGAACCTGAATTTCTTGAAGGGCTTCATTCCAAAAAACATTTAAGGAAGGGTCTTCTTCATTTAATATTTTAAAATACTTTAAAGCATCTTTTATATTAACATTATCTTTAAGTATTATTTTTGTTGTAAGAGTAGGAATAATGTTATATTTTATCTTTTCTTTATAATCTCCTATATAATCTCCAACTTCTAAACTATTAAGACCAGTAACACCAAAAATATCTCCAGCATAAATCTTATCTAATGTTTTAAACTTATTTCCATTATAAACCCTTATACTATTTATCTTCTCTTTTTCTCCAGATGGTGTTAAAACCTCTTCCTTAACAGATAATGTTCCCTTTAAAAGCTTTATAAAAACAATTTTATTTCCATTTTCTTCATGTCTTATTTTGTATACTATTCCACTTAATCCATTGTTTTTATAATCTGTATATGTAATTTCTTCAAGGCTATTTAAAAATTCACTTATTCCTATATTTTGAAGAGCTGAGCCCTTAAAACAAGGAAATATTTTATTTTCCTTTATAAGCTCTTTTAATAAATCTAAAAATTCTTTATTACTATGTTCTCCTAAAAGATACTTTTCTAAAAGTTCATCATCATAATTGCAAAGAAACTCCATTTCCTCTAAAGAAAATTCTTCTTTTGATAAATCTTCTTCTATACACAAAATATCTTTTGTGAAATTTTCTTTTATGTCATTAATAGATTTTTCTACATCTGCTCCTTCTAAATCTATTTTATTTATAAAAAATATTGTAGGAATATTATACTTTCTTAATAAATGCCATAAAGTTTCAGTATGTCCTTGTACTCCATCTGAAGCATTTATAAGAAGAGTTCCATAATCCATAACAGCTATTGCTCTTTCCATTTCCGGACTAAAATCTACATGTCCTGGGGTGTCCACTAAATAGTAAGTACTATCTTTTATATTAAAAATAGCCTGCCCAGAAAAAACTGTAATTCCTCTTTCCTTTTCTATATTATGATTATCTAAAAAAGAATCCTTATTATCAACTCTTCCCTTTTTCCTTATTGAATTTGTATAAAATAAAATCTGCTCAGAAAGTGTAGTCTTTCCTGCATCTACATGTGCCAAAATTCCAATAGTTTTCTTCATTTATATCTCCTTAA
>JALFQD010000241.1 GCA_022785265.1 Clostridium sp.
TATGCTATTTTTGACCTTTGCAGCAGTTTTAGCAAAGGTTAAAGGAGCAAGACATATAGTAACAGGGGTGTGTGAAACAGATTTTAGTGGCTATCCAGATTGTAGAGATGTATTTATAAAATCATTAAATGTAACATTAAACCTTGCTATGGACTATGAATTTGTAATACATACTCCTCTTATGTGGATTGATAAAGCAGAAACATGGAAAATGGCAGATGAGTTTGGAAAGCTTGACTATGTAAGAGAAAAAACCCTTACTTGCTACAATGGAATAATTGGAGATGGTTGTGGAGAATGTCCTTCATGTAAGCTTAGAAAACGTGGACTTGAAAAATATTTAGAAAGTAAAAAGGAGAAAAAATAATGGCAAGACAAAGTAAAGAGTTAGAAGGACTAAGCCTTCTTGGAAATCAAGAAACAAAGTATGATTTTGGTTATAATCCAGAATTACTAGAAACTTTTATAAATAAACATCCTGATAATGATTATTTTGTAAAGTTTAACTGCCCAGAATTTACAAGTCTTTGTCCTATTACAGGACAACCTGATTTTGCTACCATATATATAAGCTATATTCCAAATAAGAAAATGGTAGAAAGCAAATCATTAAAGCTATATTTATTCAGTTTTAGAAATCATGGAGATTTTCATGAAGATTGTATAAATATAATAATGAAAGATTTAATTAAGCTTATGGAACCTAAATATATTGAGGTTTGGGGGAAATTTACTCCAAGAGGTGGTATAAGTATAGACCCATATTGTAATTATGGAATACCAGGAACTAAATATGAAGAAATGGCAAATTATAGAATGATGAATCATGACATTTATCCAGAAAAAATAGATAATAGATAAAACCACAATAATAAAAATTGTTTATTATTAGAAAATATGATAATATATAAATAACAAATAATATGTTGAAGGGGGTATATTTATGTCAATGAAAAAATTACCAAAATCTGAATTAGATGTTATGAAAGTTATTTGGAAAGTTGGAGATGGAGTTTCATCAAAAGAAGTAGTTTCAGCAATGGAAGAAAAAAATGGGTGGAAGAGAACAACTACATTAACATTATTATCAAGACTTGCTGAAAAAGGATTTGTTGAAGCTAAAAAAGAACGTAGACTAACTCATTATACAGCTTTAGTGAATGAAAAGGATTATCTAAAATTAGCTACAGAAGACTTTTTAACAGATGTTCATGATGGCTCATTAGGAAGCTTATTTGCTGCACTAGGAGTTTATGAAAAAGTTAACAATACTGAAATGGAAGATTTAAAAAAATTATTAGATGACAAATAATATTATATTTAAATTTGAATGATAGTATGCAATTATATTCGTTAATATAAATAGGATTAGAGTTATTAAATTATTATCTCTAGTCCTATTTATATTTTATTCTTTAGGAAATTATATTAATTGAATAATTATGGATAACTTCTAAGTTGATAATAAAGCTTAATAAAAAGAAACAAGTTTAAGAATTTCCTTTCATTTGGTTAGAAAGTTTTAATTATTATTTTGTGTGGATTTGGAGCTAGCAGGGCGGAAAAGCAAAATAATAATTAAAACTTTTTTATATAGGATTATAAAGAAAAAAATTGTATAATTAATAAATAAGTTAAAATAATGTATAAAAATTTTTTGTCATTATTTAGTGATTTTAAGGAGAGAAATATGAGTAAAACATTAATATTAGCAGAAAAACCATCTGTAGGAAAAGAGCTTGCAAGGGTTCTTAAGTGCAATCAAAATAAGGGTTCATATATTGAAGGAAATAAATATATAGTAACTTGGGCCATGGGTCACTTAGTTGGGCTTATGGATCCAGAAGGATATGATGAAAAATATAAAAAGTGGAGCATGGAAACTCTTCCAATGCTACCTAAGAATATGAAGCTTACAGTTTTAAAGAAAACAGGAAAACAATATAATGAAGTAAAAAAACAGTTATTAAGAAATGATGTTTCTGATATTATAGTAGCAACAGATGCAGGAAGGGAAGGAGAGCTTGTTGCTTATTGGATTTTAGAAAAAGCAAAGGTGAATAAGCCAGTAAAAAGATTATGGATTTCTTCTCAAACTGAAAAAGCAATATTAGAGGGATTTAAAAATTTAAAGCCAGGTAAGGAATTTGAAAATCTTCGTAAAGCAGCAGTATGTAGAGCAGAAGCAGATTGGCTTGTAGGTCTTAATGTTACTCGTGCACTTACTTGTAAATATAATGCACAGCTTTCAGCAGGAAGAGTTCAATCCCCAACTCTTGCAATGATAGTAAATAGAGAAGAAGAAATTAAAAACTTTAAACCAGTAGATTATTTTAATATAAAAGCTTTAGGTAAAGGAATTACTTTAGCTTGGGCTAGTGATAAAGGAACAATTTATGAAGAAGATTTAGCAAAATCTATAGTAAATAAATGTAAAGGTCAAGAAGGTGAAGTAGTAGAAATAATTAAATCTAATAAAAAGAAGTATTCTAAGGCTTTATATGACTTAACTGAATTACAAAGAGATGCTAATAAAATATGGGGGTATTCAGCAAAACAAACCTTAAATATAATGCAAAGACTTTATGAAAATCATAAGGTTTTAACATATCCAAGAACAGATTCAAGGTATATAACATCAGATATAGTATCTACTATTCCAGAAAGACTTAAAGCAGTTTCTTTTGGTGAATATAGAGCAGTTTCAGAAATGTTATTAAAGTCAGGGGTAAAAGCAAATAAAAATTTTGTTGATAATAGCAAAGTTTCAGACCATCATGCTATTATTCCAACAGAGCAAAAAGGAAATCTTGTAAATTTAAGTGTAGAAGAAAAGCATATTTATGATTTAGTAGTAAAAAGATTTTTAAGTGTGATGATGAAACCTTATGAATATGAACAAACTTCAATAAAAGTAAATGTAAATGGAGAAATATTTACAGCTAAAGGCAATATTCCAAAACAAAAGGGTTGGAAAGTGTTATATGAAAAATTGGATTTAGATGAAGAGGAAAAAACTCAAGATTTACCACAACTTAATAAAGGGGATAAAATAAAGCTTTTAGATGTTTCATACATAAAAAAGCAAACAGAACCACCATCAAGGTTTAATGAAGCTACTCTTTTATCAGCTATGGAAAATCCACAAAAATATGTTAATGTAGGAAAAGATGCAGCTAAGACCTTA
>JALFQD010000282.1 GCA_022785265.1 Clostridium sp.
AAAAAGTCTTTCTTTTAATCACCACCTTTGATAAAATTTATATCAGAGTAAGCTTATTCTTGTACGCTTATTTATATGAGCAATATCTTCAGTTGTTAGTGTGTCTCTGCGAAAAGATTCTAACAATCTTGAAGATATTTCTTTTATACCCAAATTAAGCTCTTCTAAAGCTTTGCTACCGAATTCTAATAGTTGTCTTAATATATCTGCTATTTGTACTAGTAAATAATGATTTTTCATAGCATTATAATTTAGTGAACAAGCATGAGTAATATCAAATCTAATATTTTTCTGATTGTTAAAACCTTCATTTTCTATCTTCCATCTGCTTCTTCCAGCGTTTGAGATATCAGTTGCATTTTTATTTGTAATTTCTATATTGGTAACGAAAACAAAGTTTTTGTGTTCTTTAACTTTAATTTCTTCAGTTTCTATCAAGTTTACAAATATATCATGATAATAAACTTCATTAACATATTCATGTATATCAGTTTTAGAAGAATCTTGTGTAATAATTTTAAAAGATTCTATATTTTTAAGTTCAACAAATTCATTCCATAAGCTTTTTGCACGACCTTCCTTAAATCTAAAAATAAATTTCCAATTGTATTCTTCGCAAATATCATAAAGTGATTTACATGCATAAAGACTATCCCCTAAAATGCAAATAGGAAGATTTTTAAATTTATATTTTAATTTTTTAAGCAATCTTTTTGCAGCATTAATTTCACAATCCTGTTTTTCATATTCTTCATATTCATTTTCAATAAATTCTGTAGCAATGCTAAAAACCATCCCACCTACTATCAGTTTAGCTTCTAATACATTATGAAAATAATCTACTCTTTCTATTTCTTCTGTATCTTTATTCCTATAGGTCTTTTTTAAACAATGTTCACAATGTTTGTAATCAAAACTTGCTATTTGTGTACCATCAATTGCAATGCACCAATATTTATTATTAAGACGCATTTTTTCAAGTGTCCTTTTTCTCAATAAGTTCCTTATCATATAATCTCTTATTTTTTCAAGTTCTTCAATTTCAAGTTTTTTTAGAAAATTATTGATGGTATCATAATGATTAACTATATTTATGGATTTTATTTAATCGAAAATTATTTACTCTTTAATGCTGTTAAAATCTTATAAAAAAATTTAGGAGTCTTAAAATCAACTCCTAAATTTATTATTACCACTTCTTTTTGTTTTTTAATAATGATGATACATCTAACTGTTCTTTTTCTTCTTTCTTTTTTTGTTTTTTCTTTTTATCTTTAGAAATTACATCATCATTTTCTTTTTCATCACTTATATTAGTATACTCTTTTTCTTCTTTTTTATTTTCCTCATCTTTACTTTTTTCTTTTTTATTTTTTTCTGAAGAATTTTTTAGTTTCTTAAAGTACTTTGAAAAGTCTAAATTAAGTCTTCTATAAACTATATCCAAGAAAAATAAAACTAAAGCAAAAATTAAAAATATATTGCTTAAATTTATTTTTTTATATGCTTCTTTAAGTTCACCTTTAAAAGCATCTTTAGGATTATTTATAAATTTTCCATTAACCTCACTTACTAAAGTATTAAGCTTATCTTTGTTTTTATTAAATTTATATTCATCAGAATATTGAAGGGAAAAAGCACCTGTATAATTATTTATAACTTCTCCATTTTTTTCTTCTCTTACATTAAAATTATAAAAACCTATTTCATTTAATTTTACTCTTCCTGTATACTTTCCTGGCTCTTCTTGAGTAAGTTCAAGTTCTCCATTGTTTCCTGACTCACTATTATAAACTGCTTTTATCTTTGAATCCTCAAAATTTGAATCACTATAAAATTCTATCAATGCTTCATTTCCATCTTGAGATATAGAAAGCTTTCCTTCATCACTTAGCTCTGGAATAGTCCAATAAATAGCATTTTTTATAAGTTGTGCTCCTTCTTCCCAAGTTAAATAATCACCACTCCACTCTCCATTAATATCAGAAGTCCAGCTTACAGTTTTTCCAATTCCATATCTATAAGAAGCAAGTATTGGCTCATCATGATTTGAAGTAAGAATTTCTGTTGCATTATCCTTTATTGAAGTCCCTATATATCCTTTTAAATTAGGAATTCCCTCTTTAGTATCAATTCCACTTAAGATTTCGCTATTACTTGAAATTGAAGGAGTAAATTCTTCATTTATTATATAAGTTCCTGCAGATAATAACACTTCCCTTGCAAATATTCTTGGAATATCTGTATATTGGTCTGTGTGATAATGCCTTCCACCTCCTTGGTTTGCTAAAGCTTCTAAAAGATTTCCATCTGCGTCTTCTCCAACTGAAACAGTTGATAAGGTAATACCTTCATTTTTTATATTGTTTATAAGGTCAGCATAATTACTTAAAGAAAATCCATCTTGTCCATCAGTTAATAAAACTATATGCTTTATTTTTCCTTTGCTATTTAACTGTGACTTATATCCTTGCTCTAATGCAGGATAAATTGAGGTTCCTCCTCCTATAGATATTCCCCCTATCATTTCCTTTATGCTTTTTATATCCTTAGCACTTTGCATTTCTACAACATTTTGATATTTATCATCAAATGCAATCACATTTATTTCATCGCTTTCTCTTAAAGATTCTAGTGCATTCATAGCAGCTTCTTTAGCTAAGGTAAGCTTGCTTACTTCTCCATTTTCAGAAGACATACTTCCAGATTTATCAATAATTAAGCTTATGCTTATTGGTGGTACTTCATTTTTTCCCTTTTTGTCCATATTTACTGGGAGAATTTTTTCTAAAGAAGTATTTCTATATCCTCCTAAAGCATAAGAATTTTCTCCTCCAAATGTAACAACTCCTCCTCCATAGTCTTTTACATAGCTTTCTATATTATCCATAAAGCCTGAGTTTAAATCATCTTTATGAACATCACATAAAACTATTGTTTTATACTCAAGCATTTCATTTAATTCTCTAGGTGCTGAATTTGGAGAAACAATATTATAATTACAACTTGTATTTTTTAACGTTTCTATAACTCCTAAAGCAGAATTTTCTTTTCCTTGAATTACAAGTATATTGGGAGGAGCTATGACATTAGTAAAACAACTATACTCATTGTTGATACCATTTGTATCTTCATAAGCTTCAACTAAAACCCTATACCCCTTAAAACCTCCTGTTGTTTGAACATCTTTAAAAACAAATTTGTTACTTCCTTTTTGAAGTTCAACCTCTTCTTCTGCTTTTTTATCTCTTCCAGAAAATAATGTTAGCTTCGCCTTTGTTTGTACATTAGATTCAATTGTTGTAGTAACTGTAAACTCTTCTCCTATGGAAATATTATCAGGAACCTTAACATTTTCTACATATACCTCATTTCCACTTTCATTTGAGACCTTATATACATTTAAATCTATATTTTCCTTATTTAAAAGAGCTATATTATTTAATAAATCACCTTTATTTTCTTCTCCATCAGTAATTAACACAATTCTTTTAGAGGCATTTTTATCAAATAAAGAAAACGAAGTATTTATTGCTTCTTCAATATTAGTGGCACTTACTAAAGGGGCAGATTTTATTCCATTATATTCTTTTTTGTTATCCATTACCTTGTCAATAGTAGCATTATCTCCAAAAACAACTACTCCTGCCTTATTATTTTTAGGCATTTCCTCTAAGGCTTTGTCAATAAAATCTATTCCCTTTTCTTTAAAGGCAGACATACTATCTGATACATCTAAAATAAAAATTGTAGATATATTTCTTCCTTTTATTGAAAGGGTTATATCTGCCATACCACAAACTATAAAAATAATTATAAGTATTCTGCTTATAAGATTTACTAGATTTTTTCTTTTTAAGTTTTTAAATTTTTTTAGAACAATATACATAAAAACTAAAATAATAGGTATTAGAATAAATGCATATGCCCTTGAAACTTCTATATCCATAACTCTCACCTAATTTCCTTTTAAGTATAATATCCATTCTAAAATTAAAAATCCTAAAACTGTTAATAAAATTAATGGACTTAAAGAAAATCCCCTTCTTAATATTTTATTTTGATTTTTTAAATTATCACTTGATAAGTTTTTTTCACCATCTAAAATACTTTCTTCTGAAGGATAGTTTATAGAAAATAATTCTTCTTTTTCTCCATTTTCTGTATTTTCCTTTACTTTATAAAGCCCTAGTGATGATAAGCTATCATAAGAGTTTCCTTTTTCAGCTTCCACTATTGACTTATCAGGATTTATGACCTTTATACTTTCACTTATTGTACTTCCCTTTATTATTATTTCATCTCCAGCATTAAAATTATTTTTATATAAAATTCCTGAATTTATCATTTTCTCCTCAAGCTCATACATAAATAGTGGAAATTCTTTCTTTAAAGCAATATCACTATTATGAATATCAAACCCTATTGCCCCTATCATTCTTTCATCCTTTTCTCCAATAAATGCTATAACATCTTCTCCTGTCTTTAATAAGGCTTTTCCATAGTAAGGCATCTCTATTTTTTTATATTTTGAAAGAGCAAAATTCATATTTTTAAGATAGTTTGGCATTTCTTCATTTGAAGATGTTCCAGATACAGCCATATCAATTTCTTCTACATTAAAAAATTGATTTGATTCTGGATTTATTAATAAGATAGAACCTGACTTTGGGATATTTTTCATGTTTTTATTATCAAATATATATAAATCATAATCTTCATCAGGAATATTTTCTGAATCATTGGTTTTATAAAGAGAAATATTTTCTAAATTACTTAAGCTTTTTTCTAAAAATACATTTTTTTCAGTTATTAAAAGTACCTTTTTTTCTTTTTCTTCAGAAATTACATCATAATAAACATTATCTAAAGCCACTAAATCATTTTTAGAAAGCTCTCCTTTTAAATATTTATAACTAAATTTATCATATTCATAATTTAAAGTAATGCTTTCTCCTGTGCTAAGAGTAATACTTTTTACATCTAATAAGTTATCCTCTCCATATAAGGAAAAATCTCCATTATAGTCAGAGTTTCCAAAGTTTTTTACTGTAGCAATTATCTTTATCTTATCATCATAAAATTTATGAGCTAAGTTTGTAATTCCTACATTTTCCCCATTATTTCCTAAAGAAATTACTTTTCCATTTATATCTTCAAGGTTTATTTCTTTATCTGTTATAACTAAAACCTCATATCCTTCAAGCCCTTCTCCTAATGCCCTTACATAAGAAAATATATTAGTTATATCTCCTGTTCCATATTTTTGAGTAATATCTTTAAAGTCATTTACAACATCATAATCATTTCCTCCATTATAGGAAATTATATATTTTTCATTCTCTTCCTTAGAATTTTTTATATATTCTTCTGCTATTTCTTTGCCCTCTTCAAGCCTTGTTTTTTCTCCATCATATAATGTACTCATGCTTGCTGTATTATCAATTACAACAATTATATTTTTATATTCTTTTTGGCCAAAATTTAAGTAAGGATTCATAAGTGCAAGTATAATTAAAGCTAAAATTAATATTTGAAGAAACATCATAATATTAACCTTAAGCTTTTCCCAAGGAGTGTTTGCAGAACTATTTTTATAAGCCTCCATCCATAAAAGAGAAGAGGAAATTTCTTTTTCTTTGTATTTTCTTTTTAATATATAAAGTAGTACAACCATTGGAATTGTTATACTAAAAAACAATGGCCATAAATTTGTTACTCCCAAAAGCTTTTCCCCCTTCTAATTTATAACTCTACTCTTTCCAAGCTCTCCTAAAATTATTTCTTCAAGGCTCATATTAGTATTTGAAAAAATAACTTTTCCTCCATATTTTTTAGCTAAGGTTTCAAGATTTTTATTAAAGTTTTTTAATGTCTTTTTATATTCTTCTATTACCTTATAATTTAAGTTAAGCTTTATTTCCTCTCCAGTTTCCTTATCTAATAAAGTTACTTCTTCCTCTATTTTAGGATTTATTTCTTCTTCACAAAGAACTTGAATAAGTATTATTTCTTGTTTTTTATAAGCTAAGTACTTTAATGCCTTTTCAAGACTTTCTATTCCTTCATTACATAAAAAATCTGAAACAATAATAGAAACTCCTTTAGAATTTATTTTTCTTTTAGTTATAGCTTCTGAAAGCTTTGTCTTTCCATTAAACTCTATACCTTCAAGCTCTTTTAATATATTTTGAAATACTTTCTTTCCAGTTCCACCTTTAATTTCATAAAGATTATCTTCTTCTAAAATATTAACATTTACTCTATCTAAATTATTTAAAGCTATATAGCTTAAAGCACCTACTATTTGAAGAGCTTTTATTTTTTTATTTTTTTCTCCATAATCCATTGAAGCACTTTTATCTAAAAATATATTAAATATACCTTCTCTCTCTTCCATAAATACCTTTATAAATAATTTATCAAACCTTCCATAGGCATTCCAATCAACTCTTCTAAAATCATCCCCAGAGAAATATTCTCTAAAATCAGAAAATTCTACTGACATTCCCTTTGCATGAGATTTTCTTCCCCCTTGAAGACCTTTTGTTATTCTTAAATTAATATTTAAATGTATTTTTTGTAATTTCTTAAAAAAATCATCATTAAAAATTTTTTCTTCCATATACTACACTACCCTTAAATCCTCTAGGATTTTTTCAATTATATATTCCTCTGTTATTCCTTCTGTTATACCTTCAAAATTTAAAATTATTCTATGTCTTAAAACAGGATATGCAATATATTTTATATCATCAAAAGAAACATTATATCTTCCTTCCATTACAGCCTTAACCTTTGCTCCACTAATTAATCCTTGAGCTGCTCTTGGACTTGCCCCTACCTCTACATATTTTTTAGAAAGCTCATGACCTTCCTTTACTTCAGGATGAGTTGCTAAAATTATTTTTAAAGCATATTCTTTAACAGGGTCAGCTATTGGTATTTCTTTTATAACTTCCTTCATTTCAAGTATTTCTTTATCATTTAAAACTGAATTTATTTCTTCCTCTTCTTTTCCTAAAGTTAAATCTATTATCTTGCTTAATTCATCTAAACTTGGGAAATCCACCTTAACTTTAAATTGAAATCTGTCAAGTTGTGCTTCTGGAAGTGGATAAGTTCCTTCTTGTTCAATTGGATTTTGAGTGGCTAAAACCATAAAAGGCTTTGGCATAGCATATGTTACCTTTCCAACAGTTACGCTTTTTTCTCCCATTGCCTCTAAAAGAGCAGACTGTGTTTTTGGAGTTGCTCTGTTAATTTCATCTGCTAAAAGAAGATTAGTAAAAACAGGACCCTCTTCAAACTTAAATTTTGTTGAATCATTTTCCTTAACAATTAAATTAGTTCCAACAACATCTGCTGGCATTAAATCTGGAGTAAATTGTATTCTTGAAAATTTTAAATTTAAAACCTTAGAAATTGTTTTTACCAATTGAGTTTTTCCAAGCCCTGGCATTCCTTCTAAAAGTACATTGCCTCCTGAAAAGATAGCTATTAACACATTATCTATTATTTCCTTTTGTCCAATTATTCCTTTTCCTATTTCTTCTTTGCATTCTTTAATCTTTAATGCTGTGTTTTCTATATCCATGTATTTCCTCCTAATTTAATCCATCAAAATAATCTTTTACAATATCTTTCATATTTTCTGGAATAGAAGAACCTTCAATTCCTTGTAATTCTTTTTCACTATAATCTCCTATTACCTCATTATAATCCTTCTTTTCTCCTGAAAAATTCAATCCATTTTCAGTTTCAACTGCTTGAGAAGGAGAATTATTATTTTTATTTCCTGTTAAATTTGCATCTGACCCAATTTCTCTTCCTGGTATATAAACTTCTTCTCCTTTTGTTGGTTCTGAAGTGTTTTCTGTTCCATTTTTACTTCCAGTATTCCATCCTGTTCCAGACCCATTACCATTTCCTGAGCCATTTCCGTTTCCTGAACCACTTGCATTTGAGCCGTTTCCATTTCCTGAACCATTTCCAGAAGAACCTCCATTCCCTGAAGAATTATTACCAGAGCTTGAATTACTATTACTATTATTATTTCCATTCCCAGAATTTGAACTAGTGTTACCTTTTGCTGTATTTTCAAGAGAAGATAATTCTTTAGATAATTCTGAAGGGTCTATTTCTCCATTCATAACTCCTTGACTTGCTTGATTCATTAAAGCCTGAAGCTCCTCATCACTTAAACTTGAAGCAAGCTCTGATAAGGATTCAGCTAATTCTATTTTTTCATTTTCACTCATATTTTTTAAAGAGTTATTTAACTCATTAAGCTGATTTTCTAAAGCTTCTTTATCTCCTGAATTTAAGGCTTCAGATATTTTTTCTCCTTCTTCTGTTTTATTTAGAGCTTCATTAATTTTATTTAAATCCTTTAAAGCATCATTTTGAAGCTTTTTCATACTATCTTCTAAAAGCTCTTTAGATAAATTTTCTAAAGCTTTTTTTCCTTCTTCAGATTTAATTTCTTCCTTTAAGGTTTCAAGCTTTTTATTTAATCTTTCTAAAAATTTATTTATATCTTTATTAGTTTCAATATCTTTTAATTCATTTTTACCATCTTCAAGAAGCTTTTTTAATTTTTCCTTTTCTTCTTTAGATAAATCATCTGTTTTCTCAATTTTCTTTTTTTCTTTTTCAACTTTATTTATTATTTCACTTTTTCCTTTTTCAAAGTTTCTTAATTCTTTAGCCTTTGTTTTTGCAGTAGAAGGTACTAATAAAATTCCTGTGCTTATTACAATTAAGACACCTATTTTTAAAAGCTTTTTTCTATCTATCTTTATTGGAAATTTCTCTTTATAATTAAAATTTTTTAATTTTTCTATTGTATCCTTCTTTTGTGTTATTGCTAAATCAGAATTATCATTTGAAAGACACAAAGAAGTTATTACCCTTTCTTTAAGGCCTTTAGAATCAATAAGAAGTGCTATTTTTTTTATATTAGGAAGCTTTAAAACTCCATATATAAAGCTTCCTAATATGATTAATATACATAAAATAGCTATTACTCTATAACAATTTTTAAATGGTACAAATACAGAAACTGATAATAAAATAAAGCTTAATACTCCACATAATAAAATTCCAAATAATATCTTATCTAAAAGAAAATTAATCTTTATTCTTTTTCCATAAGTTTTTATAAAAGAAATTATCTTTTTATCTAAATCCATAAATCATCACCTTTTTTTCTTTTTGTTAAGAGGATTTAATTTATATGCTGATAGTTTTATAAATATAGCACTAAATATTAATTGAAATATAATTGATATAATATATCCATTTGGAGCTAGTTCTTCTAAAGCACTTCCAAACATAAAGCTTTCTTGTCCTAATTGCTTTGCAAGAAGGCTTACAAATCCTAAAGTAGGACTTATAAATGATAAAATTGGAATTTTTATATCTACATAAGAATTATTACTCATTTCTTTAAAGGTCATATAAACTATTGTTATTACTACTATTCCAATAAATATAAATAAAACTGAAAAATATGTTATTACTGTTGATGCTCTTGATGTTTTTATTATGGTTGATATAAACACCCCTAAAGACCCTACAAATATTGTTGTAATTATAAAGAAAATACTTAATTCTATTATATTTTTTAAGCTTATTCCCCCTATTAAAAGAGTTATTGAATATACAGGCATTGAACAAATTATAAGAAGAATAACTCTACTTACAGAAGCTCCAAGCTTTCCTAAAACTATTGATAAAGGAGACATCCTTGTTGATAAAAGCACATCTAATGTCTGCTTTTCTCTTTCCCCACAGATTGCTGTAGAAGCTAATGATGGAACGATAAACAAAAGTAAAACTGCTTGAATTATTGCAAGTTCTGCATATATTTCAGGTACACTTTGAAGG
>JALFQD010000302.1 GCA_022785265.1 Clostridium sp.
TCAATCACAAAGAGTACAAATAGCAGATTTCTTAGAATTTGGAGAATTATTTTATATATTTAAAAATGTATGTATGTGGTTTATTAAATATATTTTAGCTTCATATAGTATAATTTTATTATTTAAGGACATAATTAATAACAAGAAGATTTTCATAATAATATATAGCATACTAGTTTTTATTGTTTCTTGGTATATTACCCAAAATCAATATCACTTTTTTCAATGGCTAAAAATATTGCAATTATGTTTATTCTTAACCTTACTAATTACTCCAATTTTAGGCTTTACAATATATAAATTTAAAAATAATAAATCAAGAAAGGAGAATTTTAATGGAAGATAAAAATATTATCTGTAAAGATTGTGGCAAAGAATTTGTTTTTACTACTGGTGAACAAGAATTTTATAAAGAAAAAGGATTCTCTAATGACCCTGTTAGATGTGCCGATTGCAGAAAAGCAAAAAAACAACAAAAAAATAATAACAAAAAGACATATTAATATTAGTATCACATCAATAGCTGAAATTTATTTTCTATTATAGTAAATCATATATAATTCTAATAAATATATTTTCTCAATAACTTGATTTAACAAAATAGAGCTAATTCACAACTAATTTTTAATTAATTGTGCATCAGCTCTATTTATATATCTATAAATTTTCTCCATTAGATTCAATTACTTTTTTGTACCAATTGAAACTCTTTTTCTTCATACGTTTCATTGTTCCAGTTCCATCGTCATGTTTATCTACATAAATAAATCCATAACGTTTTTTATATTCTCCTGTTGTAAATGATACACAGTCAAGGCAACCCCATGGAGTATATCCCATTAAATCAACACCATCTATTTCTACTGCTTTCTTCATTTCTTCTATATGGGCCTTTAAATAATCTATACGATAATCATCATTTATGCTTCCATCTACTTCTACTTTGTCTATAGCACCAAATCCATTTTCAACTATAAATAATGGCTTTTGATATCTTTCATATAATAGATTTAAGGAATATCTTAATCCAATAGGATCTATTTGCCAACCCCAGTCAGAGCTTTTCACATAAGGATTTGGAACACTTCCAGGAAAGCCTGACACTCCATCTCCTTCTTCAACATTATCTGCTTTAACTGCATTAGTCATATAATAACTAAATCCTATATAATCTACAGTTCCATTTTTAAGTATTTCCTTATCTTCTGGTTCCATATGAATGTTAAAGCCTTTTCTCTCCCATTCTTTTATTGCATAAGAAGGATATTCTCCTCTAACATGAACATCTCCAAATAAATATCTATCATGCATAGCTTCTACTGAATACATCATGTCTTCTGGCTTACAAGAATAAGGATATAATGGAACACACGCTATCATACAACCTATTTTAAAATCTGGGTTAATTTTATGTCCAAGAGATACAACCTTTGCACTTGCAACTAATTCATTATGTACAACTTGATACATACATTCTTCTGGATTTTCTTCTTCGTTAAAGATAACTCCTGAACATGTATACCCAAATAAAAGATATTTATAATTTTTTTGATTATTGATTTCATTAAATGTCATCCAGTATTTAACCTTATCTTTGTAACGTTTCATAACAGTTTCGCTATAGTGAACAAAGAAGTCAATTACTTTTCTATTTTTCCATCCACCATATTTTTCAACTAAATAATATGGCATTTCAAAATGTGATAATGTTACAATAGGTTCAATATTATATTTTAATAATTCATCAAATAAATCATCATAAAATTTTAAGCCTTCTTCATTTGGTTCTTGCTCATCTCCCTTAGGGAAAATTCTTGTCCATGCAATAGAAGTTCTAAAACATTTAAATCCCATTTCAGCAAATAATGCTACATCTTCTTTATAATGTCCATAAAAATCTACAGCTTCATGATTTGGATAGTATCTACCTTCTTCAATTGTTTTTGTAATTACTCTATCAACCCCATGAGAGCCTCCAGTAAGAACATCTACTATGCTTATTCCTTTTCCACCCTTATTATATCCTCCTTCTACTTGGTGAGCTGCTACAGCACCACCCCAAAGAAAATTCTTAGGTAACATATAAACAACCTCCTATTTTATTTCAATAACATTTTCACATAATTCTAAATCACAATTTGCATTTAGATTAATTTCTTTATATTGGTCTGAGTTAGTTACAATAAACATAATAGTATCATCATAACCATTATCTTTTATTACTTTATTATCAAATTCAACCAAAACATCTCCTGACTTTACATGTTGTCCTTGAGATACCTTTGCTACAAAGCCTTTTCCTTCTAAAT
Organism: Clostridium sp.; assembly: GCA_022785265.1. Lineage (GTDB taxonomy): Bacteria > Bacillota > Clostridia > Clostridiales > Clostridiaceae > Clostridium. Next base: position 2,310 of record JALFQD010000302.1, read on the forward strand.
TAACTGTATCAATTCCTATATGAATTAATAATTCAACTCCATCTTTTGTTTGTAATCCAATTGCATGTTTTGTTGGGAAAACAGTTACCACTTGACAATCACAAGGTGCAACAACTATTCCATCATCACACTTTATTCCAACACCTTTTCCCATAGCTTCTGATGAAAATACAGCATCATTAACTTCTGTAACTGGAATAACATGCCCCTTTGCTGGAGTTCCTATTTTTATTTCTTTATTTGATACATTGTTAATCTCAACTTCTTCTACTTTATTTTCTTCTGTTTCTTCTTTAAAGCCAACAATCATTGTAAGAACCATTCCAAGAACAAATGAAACTACAATAGATATTAAGAAACCAATAAATTCTGTCATATGACCAGACTTAAAGTATGCAGGTATAGTTGCTATTCCTGGCATGTTGTAGCTCCATGATAATGCATTAAATCCACCTGCAACAGTACCACCAACGGCACCAGCAATACATCCACAAATCATAGGTCTCTTTAATCTTAAGTTAACACCATAAATAGCTGGTTCTGTAATACCAAAAATTCCTGTTATAGCTGCTGGAAGAGAAACATCTTTCATTTCTTTATTCTTTGTTTTAAAGAATACTCCTAAAGCTGCTCCTGCTTGTGAAAATACTGCAGATGCTTGTAATCCTGTAAATGTATCATATCCAAGGTTTGCATAGTTTCCAACAGTTACTGGAGTAATACCCCAATGAACTCCAAAAATAACTAATACCTCCCAGAATCCACCAACTATAATACCTGCAATAATTGGATTTAAATCATATAAATAATTGTAAATTCCACCAATTGCTCCTCCTACAGTGCTTCCAAATGGACCAAAAACTAATAAAGTAAATGGAACCATTATTGCTATTGTAAACATAGGAGTAAATAAATTTCTTATAACTGTAGGTAATACTTTTTCAAAAAATCTTGCAACATAAGAAGCAACCCAAACTGCTAAGATTATTGGAATTACTGAAGATGTATAACTTAGCATTTGAACTTTTATTCCTAAGAAACTTAATTGTGTACCATCATTCACCATTGATATGTAATCTGGACAAACTAATGCACAAGCAATAACTACTGCAATAAATTCATTTACTTTAAACTTTTTAGATGCTGTAATTGCAATTAATACTAGTAAGAATGTAAATGCAGTCCATGATATAAAGTTTAGTATTTTATAAGTTCCACCATCTGTATTTATCCAATTTAATGCTACAAATACTCCTAATATTCCTTGTAATATACCACATGCTGCTAATGTGTATAAGAAAGGAGCAAATATACTTGAAATAACATCAATAATAGCACTAACAATTCCTGTTTTAGGTTTTCCACTACTTGCTTTTTCCTCATCAATAGTAACTAATTTTAATACCTCTTCATATGCATCTTTTACATGATTTCCTATAACAACTTGAAATTGTCCTCCTGCTTCCACAGTTGTTATAACTCCTGGTATTTTATTTACCTTGTCTTTATTAACTGATTTTATATCAGATAATATAAAACGTAATCTAGTTGCACAATGAGTTACATTAATTATATTTTTTCACCCAATTCTTTAACTAACTCTCGTGCTGTTTTTCCATAATCAATAGCCATATTTTTAACCCTCCAATTTATATTTTTTATTTTCTTTTCTGTATCTATATTTTAATAAATACTTTGAGTAATGTCATCGTTTTCGAAGGCAATAGAAATATGTACCTATCTTTTGATATTTGTTACTAAAACGAAACAGCTTGTAACTACTATTTAATAAAAATACCGACCTCCAATCGTTAGATTTTTAGGTCTAACTTTTTGGGATCGGTACAAAAATTCAACATAAATAGCTTTTATATTATATATTTTTCATAGTATTCTTTTTGCTATTGCTTCCATAATGAAAATTACAGGAATTTGAGTGGTTATATTATATTCTTCTTTTGTTTTCTGATTGTTCATATAGTATGCAATATTATAATCTGACATCTTAGCTAAGGTACAATCTTTACTATTAGTTATACTAACTAATTTACATTTATGCTTTAAGAATGTATTAGCTAGAGCAATTGTTTGCTCTGTTTCACCTGATACAGAAAGTATAATTGCTACTGCATCTTCATATAAACCCTCAAAATTAGGATAAAAAGGATCATCTATATAGTGGCTAAACTTTCCCATGTTTGAAAAATAACGAGCTCCATATTTACCTAAAATGCCTGAAGTGCCTATTCCGCCAAATATAACATGCTTTGTTTCTCTTACTAGTGCTGCCACATTATCAATATTCTTTTTATATTCACTAGTATTTGCACTATTAAAATAATTTATTACCTCTGAAATATCATCAATAGGTTTAATTTCTTTATTTTCCTCTAGATATATCTTAAACTGTACTTTAAATTCAGAATATCCATCGCAATTTAATTTTTTACAAAAACGCATAATAGTTGAAGTTGATACATGAACAGCATCTGCTAATTCTCTAATAGTCATGTAACGAATTTGCTTGGCATTTTGCATTATATAATTATAAATTAGCATTTCTACATCATTGAAACTCTTTATCTGATTAGAACTAAACATACTAAACACCTCTGAATAAGTTAAACCTTTTCTTATTAAATAATATCATATTGTTATATATTTTACTATCTTAATAACAACATAAGAAAAATAAACTAAAAGAAATGTTCTTAATACTTAATAAACATTAATGTTTAAAAATCTTATTTAAAATTTGACAGTTAATTTTGTAAATTTTATAATAGAAATTAAGGTAAAAAATTAGAAAGAGGTGTTTATTAATGAGTGAAACTCTTGAAAATACAAATAAAAAGATTATTTTCAGTGGTATTCAA
>JALFQD010000360.1 GCA_022785265.1 Clostridium sp.
TTCAGTAGGGAATGCCACAATTCCTCCATTTTTTATAACTGTTGCTGCTTTTTCTATAAGATAGCTATCTTTATTAATATCTTTGATTAACTCTATTTCAGTTTTCAAAATAATCCTTCCTTTTTTATACTAAAGTCTGTCTTCTTGCTATTTTTATAGCCTTATATATCTCTGTTAAACAAACCCTCTAGTTAGAATAAAAGCCTTACATTATATTAATGCAAGGCTCACTTTTATGCTACATTTCTGTATTTCCCATTTTTTTCATCTTTTCTGCTTGGTCTGCAGTAATTAATGCATTTATAACTTCATCTAAATCTCCATCTAAGAAGGACTCAAGCTTATATAAAGTTAATCCTATTCTATGGTCTGTAACTCTTCCTTGTGGATAGTTATATGTTCTTATTCTTTCACTTCTATCACCAGTTCCAACTTGACTCTTTCTATCTTCTGCTATTCCTGCTGCTCTTTCAGCTTCTGCTTGTTCATAAAGTCTTGCTCTTAATATTTTTAAAGCTTTTTCCTTATTTTTTAACTGTGATTTTTCATCTTGACATGAAACTACTAAACCTGTAGGTATATGAGTCATTCTAACAGCTGAGTCTGTAGTATTAACACATTGACCACCATTACCAGAAGCTCTAAATACATCTATCTTTAAGTCTTTTTCATTTATTTCTATATCTACATCATCTACTTCTGGAAGAACTGCTACTGTAGCTGTTGATGTATGTATTCTTCCGCTTGATTCTGTATCTGGAACTCTTTGTACTCTATGTACTCCACTTTCATATTTAAGCTTTGAATAAGCTCCTGAACCCTTTATCATAAATACAACTTCTTTTATTCCGCCAAGGTCGGTTTCATTTAAACTCATAACTTCAACTGACCATCTATTGTTTTCTGCATATCTTGTATACATTCTAAATAAGTTTGATGCAAATAAAGCAGCTTCTTCTCCACCTGCACCACCTCTTATTTCAACAAAAACATTTTTTTCATCATTAGGGTCTTTTGGTAATAATAATATTTGAATTTTATGGTCTAGTTCTTTTTCTTTTTCTGTTAAATCAGAAATTTCTTCTTGAAGCATTTCTTTCATTTCTTTGTCTGTTTCTTCTTGAAGCATTTCTTTATTTGCTTCTAAGTCTTCTATTACCTTTTTATACTCTCTATATGCATTAACTATAATCTCTAATTCAGCGTGTTCCTTACATAACTTTCTCCATTCATTTTGATTTGCCATGATGGAAGGATCGCTTATTTTTACAGATAATTCATCATATTTATTCTCTATAAATGCTAATTTATCTAATAACATGTTATCACTCCGTAATTTATTTTTCACATTTAATTATTATATCATACACATTTCTATTTAATCAAGGAGAAAACCTGCCAATTACTACTCTGTCTAATCCTGCCAAGTCTTTCACCACTTTTATATCTATATATCCATTATTTTTCATGATATTACTTACAGAATCACCTTGATCATAACCTATTTCAAAAGCTAATATTCCATTTTCCTTTAAAACTTTTTTACTTTCTTCTACTATTCTTTCATAAAAAATTAATCCACTATCTCCTCCGCTTAAGGCACTTCTTGGTTCATAATTTTTTACATCATCCATAAGAGTTTCTATTACATCTTCTTTTATATATGGTGGATTAGAAACAATGATATCATATTTTTTTAACTCTTTTATTGGTTCTTTAAGTAAATCACTTTTTATAAATTTCACTTGATTTTCTAAGTTGTTTTTTACAATATTTTTTTTTGATATTTCTTCTGGCTTTTCATAAAAGTCAATTAAATCTACCATTATATTTTTTCTATAATAAGCAAGTGAAATTCCTATTGCTCCACTTCCTGAGCACAAATCACAAACATATAATTTTTTATCTTCTTCTATGATTTTTAAAACTTCTTCTACTAAAACCTCAGTGTCACTTCTAGGAATAAGAACTCCTTCCTCTATGTAAAAATCTAGTCCCATAAAATCTACTTCTCCTAAAATATATCTTACAGGCATATTTTCCATTCTTTTGTTTATGAGATTTAAAAATTCCTCTTCTTTTTCTTTTTCTACTTCTTCACTACTATTTATCATTAAATAAATTTTATCTTTATTTAACACTTTTCCTAATATAAGCTGAGAATCTAATCTTGCTGTATCTATATTTCTAGATTTAAGCATTTTAGTAGCTAAATTTAATAAAGAACCTATATTCATTATTCCTCCTAAATACACTCTTTTTCTGAAGATTTCTTTATTGTTTCCTCTCCATCAATTCCTTCTGCTGCTTTTAAAGATGCTATTGCTACTTCTATTTGAGAAGCATCTGGTTCTCTTGTAGTTAATTCTTGAAGCTTTAATCCTGGATATGCAACTATTTTAGCAAGCTTGCTGTTGTTCTTTCCAAGCCATCTTATTACCTCATAAGTTATACCTGCAACAATTGGAAGTAAAATTATTCTAAATAATATTCTTTGAATTAAATTTCCCCAACCAGTAAAAGCATATACTATTATACTTATAAACATTGTTAAAAATAAAAAGTTTGTTCCACATCTTGGATGAAATCTTGTAAATTCTTTTACATTTTCCACTGTTAATGGTTTTTCATTTTCATAACAAAATATAGTCTTATGTTCTGCACCATGATATTGATACATTCTATTCATATCATCCATCTTTCCTATTAGCCACATATATGTAATTAAAATAGCAACTTTTATAACAGCTTCTATTAAATGAAGTATTACTGTATTTTTAACAAATCCTTTAAAAAGTGATGCTATAAAAGTAGGAATAATCATAAATAATACTACTGCCATCAATACTCCTATTGTAATAGAAATACCAGATATAGCATTCATTATCTTTTCTTCGCCAAATTTTTTTTCTAATTTTTCAAATTTACTATTTACCCATTGATCAAACTTAGATGGTTCTGAATCTTCCTCCTCTTCATCATCAAAGAAACTTGCAGAATAATTTAATGCTTTCATACCAGATATAAGAGATTCTATTAATACAAATATTCCTCTTACTAAAGGTACATTTAAAAATTTATATTTCTTTATTATCGACGTATTTTCTTCTCTCTTAATTTCTATTTCTCCATTTGGTTTTCTTACAGCCATAGCAGTACATTTAGCGCCTTTCATCATTACGCCTTCTATAATTGCCTGCCCTCCCACATTACATTTTCTCAAAATTCTCACACACCTTTACAAATTACTTTTATTCATATATTTAAAGTAGCATTTTCCACATAATGATTCATATTCAACATTATCACTATTATCTATTGCTACTTGTTCACCAAAAAATACAAACTTTCCATTTATTTTTCTTGCATTAAATACAGCTTTATTTCCACATTTACAAATTGTTTTCATTTCTTCTATGCTATGAGCTATCAAAAGCAACCTTGTGCTTCCTTCAAAACCATTCATTTTAAAATCAGTTCTTAATCCATAGCTTATAACTGGTATATCAAGCTTTACAGCAATTTCAAATAATTCATCTATTTGTAATGCTGTAAAAAATTGAACCTCATCAATTAATATGCAATGTATTTTTTTCTTTTCTTCTATATATTTCTTTATTATTTCAAATACATTATCCTCTTTTTTTATTATTATATCAACCTTTCTTGAAACTCCTAGACGAGATACTAAAAAATTCTCTCCCTTTTTATCTATCTCAGGCTTTAATAATAATACGTTCATTCCTCTTTCTTCATAATTATATGCAACCTGCATTAAATGTGTTGATTTCCCTGAATTCATTGCTCCATATCTAAAATATAATTTACTCATTTTGTAATTCTCCTTAAGTATGATTTCTATTATAACATTATCTTTTAACCATAAAAAGTTTTTTTTATTTCTTACTTATATTGACTGTAATTGAGTTGTATGCTACACTATAATAGTTGTTTAAATGAATTTTCGTTTTGAAAATTTTTATTGAAAGAGGTGAAATTAATGAAAGAAGGCATACATCCAAATTATAACCATGAAGCAGTAGTTAAGTGTGCATGTGGAAATACTTTTATAACAGGTTCTGTTAAAGATGAACTAAAAGTAGAAATATGCTCTAA
>JALFQD010000406.1 GCA_022785265.1 Clostridium sp.
AATCAAAATAAAGAGTTTAATGAAGTATTATGTCACCTTGACATAAATTTAATTTTCGGATAAAATAATAACAAATACTGGTTTATCATATTCCTTAAACAGTTAGAATAATATGACACAGTAAGCACTTTCTTATTTAAATATTAAAAAACATAAAAATGGGAGGTGTTGATGTGGAAACGTTAATAATAATATTAATAGATATTGTAGTATTAGTGGTTTTAGGAATGGTATTTTACAAAGCAATTCAAGCAGCATCAAAACAAAAAATAGATTCTTTAGAAGAGGAAGCCAAAAAAGTTTTAGAAGATGCTAAAAAAGAAGCAGAGGCCACCAAAAAAGAGGCTATTTTAGAAGGTAAAGAAGAAGTTCACAAATTAAGATCAGATGCAGAAAAGGAATCTCGTGAAAGAAGAAACGAAATTCAAAGGCTTGAAAGAAGATTAATTCAAAGAGAGGAATCACTTGATAAAAAGGTGGATTCTCTACAGAAAAAAGAAGATGCAATGAATGAAAGAGTAGCAGAAATTGATGCTAGGGAGGCAGAAGTTCAAGAGCTTCATGAAAAAAGAAGAGAAGAACTTGAAAGAATCTCTGGCTTATCCAGTGAAGAAGCTAAAAAAATCCTCTTAGATGAGGTAAAGAAAGAAGTAACTCATGATGCGGCCTTAATGATTAAAGACATTGAAACAAGGGCAAAGGAAGAAGCAGACAAGAAGGCAAGAAATATTATTACCACTGCCATTCAAAGATGTGCTGCAGATCATGTATCTGAAACTACTGTACAGGTAGTTGCCTTACCTAATGATGAGATGAAGGGTAGAATCATAGGGCGAGAAGGAAGAAACATTAGAACCCTAGAAACTTTAACAGGAGTAGATTTAATTATTGATGATACTCCAGAAGCAGTTATTTTATCAAGTTTTGATCCAATAAGGAGAGAAGTTGCCAAAATGGCACTTGAAAAGTTAATAGTGGATGGAAGAATACATCCGGCTAGAATCGAAGAAATGGTTGAGAGATCTCAAAGAGATGTGGAAAATGATATTAAAGAAGAAGGAGAGCAAGCAGCTCTTGAAACAGGAGTTCATGGATTACATCCTGAGATAATAAGATTACTTGGAAGATTAAAATATAGAACTAGTTATGGTCAAAATGTGTTAAAGCATTCCATAGAAGTTTCATATTTAGCTGGTTTAATGGCTTCTGAATTAGGTTTAGATGTACAGCTTGCCAAAAGAACAGGTTTACTTCATGATATTGGAAAGGCTGTAGATCAAGAACAAGAAGGACCACATGCATTGATTGGTGGAGATATTGCAAAGAAATACCATGAATCACCAATAGTTGTAAATGCAATAGCGGCTCATCATGGAGATGTTGAAATGGAATCTTTAGAAGCTATATTAGTTCAAGCAGCAGATGCAATATCAGCAGCAAGACCAGGTGCTAGAAGAGAAACATTAGAAGCTTATATTAAGAGATTAGAAAATTTAGAGAGTATTGCAAATTCCTATGAAGGTGTAGAAAAGTCATATGCCATTCAAGCTGGTAGAGAAATTAGAATTATGGTTAAACCAGATTGTGTCGATGATGCAGCAGCAGTTGAATTAGCACATAATATAGTTAAGAGTGTTGAAGAGCAACTTGAGTATCCAGGACAAATAAAAATAAATGTAATTAGAGAAACAAGAGCAATTGATTTTGCAAAATAAATTATAAGAAATACATTTTGTTTAACAAAATGTATTTTTTTTGATATAATAAAGAAGGAATTAAGGATTTTATATAGAATAAATATTAATGTTATAGATGTTACATTTAAGTATGTAATCATTGTAAACGATTTATACAGGAGGGAGAAATAATGGAAGTATTAAAAGTATCAACTAAATCAAATCCAAATGCAGTAGCAGGAGCATTGGCTGCAATAATAAAAGAAAAAAATATAGTAGAAATTCAAGCAGTTGGTGCAGGGGCAATTAATCAAGCAATAAAAGCAATAGCCATAGCAAGAGGCTTTGTGGCTCCAAGCGGAAAGGATATAATATGTATTCCAGCATTTACTGATATAGTAATTGATGGGGAAGAAAGAACAGCAATAAAATTAATTGTGCAACCTAGATAATAATAAAGTTTTTAAAAGTTTAAAAATTTAAAAATCATTAACTATAATGAAAATTTATAAAACTATTGAATTTGTTTTAAAGTTCATATATAATAATTGTTGTAAGGATTAACAATCTATCATTAGAAGAGGTGAATGTAATGGTTTCAAAAGAAGTAATAGTAAAAAACGGAACTGGTTTACATGCTAGACCAGCTACTTTATTAGTAAAGAAGGCTTCATCTTTCAAGTCAGATGTAAGCATAGAATTTAATGGAAAGAAGGCTAATGTTAAGAGCTTAATAGGAGTTTTATCACTAGCAGTAACTAAGGGTGCAACAATAAAGATATATGCTACTGGCGATGATGAAGCTTTAGCTGTTGAAGAATTAGTTAAATTAGTTGAAAGCTTAGAAGATTAATTTAAGTCGTAAAAGATTCCCATATGGGAATCTTTTTTTCTTAATAAAATACATTATTTGATAAACTGATGACAAATTGTTATATCAATAATAAAGTTTAATAAAAGAAACAAGTTTAGGAATTTCCATAATTATTGATGAAAATATTATAATGTTATGATATAATACGAATGAAAATAAAAAAAATAAAAAATATATTCGTGTGGAGGTTGCAAATGAGAGATTTATACACTAGCCCATTAAATTCAAGATATGCATCAAAAGAAATGAGTTTTATATTTTCAGATGACATGAAATTTACAACTTGGAGAAAGCTTTGGGTTGCATTGGCAGAATGTGAAAAGGAGTTAGGTTTAAATATTACTGATGAACAGATAGCAGAATTAAAAGCTCACATTAATGATATAAACTATGATGATGCTCAAAAGAGAGAGAAGGAAGTAAGACATGATGTAATGAGTCATGTATATGCTTATGGATTACAATGTCCAAAGGCTAAAGGAATTATACATCTTGGAGCTACAAGTTGTTATGTAGGAGATAATACTGATGTAATAATTATGAAAGAAGCTCTTCTTTTAATAAAGAAGAAGATGGTTACAGTTTTACATAGATTAAAGAAATTTGCTGAAAAGTACAAAGATATGCCAACACTAGGTTTTACACATTTTCAACCAGCTCAATTAACTACAGTTGGTAAGAGAGCTACTTTATGGATGCAAGATTTAGTAATGGATATTGAAAACATAGATTTTGTTATAGAACATTTAAAGCTTAGAGGAGTTAAAGGAACAACAGGAACTCAAGCAAGTTTTATGAATCTTTTTGAAGGTGACGAAGAAAAGGTTAGAGCTTTAGATAAGATGGTTGCAGAAAAAATGGGATTTAAAAAGTGCTTTGGAGTAACTGGTCAAACTTATCCAAGAAAGCTTGATTCAATAGTTTTAAATACATTATCAGAAGTTGCACAAAGTGCATATAAATTCTCTAATGATTTAAGATTACTTCAAAATATGAAAGAAGTAGAAGAACCATTTGAAGCTCATCAAATAGGTTCATCAGCTATGGCATATAAGAGAAACCCTATGAGAAGTGAAAGAATGGGTGCTCTTGCCAGATATGTAATAGTAGATTCATTAAATCCAGCTATAACAGCTTCAACTCAATGGTTTGAAAGAACATTAGATGATTCTGCAAACAAGAGAATTTCTGTTGCTGAAGCTTTCTTAGCTTTAGATGGAGTATTAAACTTATATATCAATATAGCTGAAAATATGGTTGTATATGATAAGGTAATTGCAGCTCATGTTAATAGAGAACTTCCATTTATGGCAACTGAAAACATAATGATGGAATCTGTAAAAAGAGGCGGAGACAGACAAGAACTTCATGAAAGAATAAGAGAACACTCAATGGCAGCTGCTCAAAGAGTTAAGGGTGAAGGACTTGATAATGACTTAATAGAAAGAATAATAAATGACCCTACATTTAATCTTTCTAAGGAAGAAATTCTAGCAATAATAGATCCAAAGAAGTTCGTTGGAAGAGCTCCAAGTCAAGTTGTTGAATTTATAGAAGAATATGTTGATCCTATAATAGAAGCAAATAAGGATGCTGTTGAAGTTCATAGTGAAATAAATGTTTAGGATAATTAATAAAAACATATAACTATTTTAAGGAAAATAGTGGCTTGAGAAGAATTTCTCATGCCTTATTTTTTTAGTAAATCATAAATATACAGAAAATTTTGAAAAAAAGTCGATAAAGGATTGGATTTTTATATTATAAGATGTATAATTTAATTATAAATTACATGTGCTTTTAAAATAGTAAGAGTAAAAAATATAGGGAAATATATAATATTTTCAGATTAAAAGACAATAAGCTTGAAAATTATTATTAAAATATTTCTTGAATTTAATTTATATAAAAAGCAAATAGTTTTATATAAATTAAAAAAGCCTAAGAACAGAGTAAGGGAGTGGAAATAAAATGTATGATATCATAATAATAGGAGCAGGAGTAATAGGAGCATCTATATTTAGAGAACTTACAAAATATAATTTAAAAATATTGATTGTAGAAAAAGAAAATGATGTATCTATGGGTACTTCTAAAGCTAATTCTGCAATAGTTCATGCAGGTTATGACCCTAAAAAAGGAACCTTGATGGGAAAACTTAATGTTTTGGGAAATGAAATGTTTGAGGGCATATGTAAAGAGTTATCAGTTCCTTTTAAGAAAAATGGCTCATTGGTTATAGGGTTTAATAAAGAGGACATGAATAAAATAAAAGAGCTTTATGATAATGGAGTAAGCCTTGGAGTTAAAGGGCTAAAGATATTAAATAAAGAAGAAGTCTTAAAAGAAGAACCTAACTTATCAGAAAAGGTTATAGGTGCTTTATATGCTCCTACAGGAGGGATTGTAGGACCTTTTGAATATACAATTGCATTAATAGAAAATGGAGTAGAAAATGGTGGAGAAATTAAATTAAATAGTGAAGTGGTAGAAATAAAAAAGAAGGATTTCTTTGAATTAACTTTAAATAATGGAGAAAAAATAAATTCTAAGATTGTTATTAATGCTTCTGGAGTTTATGGAGATAAGGTTCATAATCTTATATGTAAAGAAAGCTTTAAGATTATCCCAAGAAAAGGTGAATATTATGTTATGGATAAAAGCCAAGGAGATTTATTTACTCATACAATCTTTCAGTGTCCATCAAAGTTAGGAAAAGGAATATTGGTAACTCCAACAGTTCATGGAAACCTTTTAGTAGGACCTAATGCTGAAGATATAGATGATAAAGAGGATTTATCAACAACATTATCAGGACTTGAAGAAATAAAAAATACTTCTAAAAAAACTACAGATAAGATTAATTTTAGAGAAAGCATAAGAAATTTTTCAGGTTTAAGGGCTATTCCAGATACAGAAGATTTTATAATAGAAGAAAATAAAGAGGTTAAAGGATTTATTGATGTGGTTGGAATGAAATCTCCAGGACTTTCATCTGCTCCAGCCATAGCCTTAGAGGTTATAAAGCTTATTGAAAAGAGTGATTTAAAGCTTAAAAAGAAAGAGAATTTTAATCCTTATAGAAAACAAATAGAATTTATGTCTCTTTCAAAGGAAGAAAAAAAGAAGCTTATAAAAGAAAATACTTCTTATGGAAGAATAATATGTAGATGTGAGGGAATTACTGAAGGAGAAATAGTAGATGCTATTCATAGGGCTTTTGGAAATATAACATTAGATGGAATAAAGAGAAGATGTAGACCAGGAATGGGAAGATGTCAAGGTGGCTTTTGTGGACCTAAGGTTCAAGAAATAATAGCAAGAGAGCTTAATAAAGATATTATAAACATAGAACAAGAGAAAAAAGGCTCCTATATACTAACAGGGAAGACAAAGTAGGAGGTGGTAACATGATAAGTTATGATTTAGTTATAGTAGGGGGAGGACCTGCAGGTCTTTCAGCAGCTAAGGAAGCCTATGATAATGGCATTGATAGTATATTAATAATAGAAAGAGATAAAGAACTTGGAGGAATTCTAAATCAGTGCATACACAATGGATTTGGTCTTCATACTTTTAAAGAAGAACTTACAGGTCCTGAATATGCTCAAAGATATATAAATTTAATAAAAGAGACTAAAGTAGAAATTATGCTTGATACAATGGTATTAAATATTGGAGAAAATCATATTATAGAAGCTATAAATTCAGAAAATGGATATATGGAGATAAAAGGAAAAGCTATAATACTTGCAATGGGTTGTAGGGAAAGAACTAGGGGAGCTATAAACATTCCAGGAGATAGACCATCGGGAATATTTAATGCAGGGGCAGCACAAAGATATATAAATATTGAAGGATATATGCCAGGAAAGGAAGTTGTTATTTTAGGCTCTGGAGATATAGGACTTATTATGGCAAGAAGAATGACTTTAGAAGGGGCAAAGGTAAAATGTGTAATTGAGCTTATGCCATATTCTAATGGCTTAAACAGAAACATAGTACAATGTCTTCAAGATTATAATATACCTTTATATCTTTCACATACTATAGTAGATATAAAGGGAAAGGAAAGGCTTGAAAAAGTAGTAATGGCAGAGGTAGATGAAAATAAAAAGCCAATTAAAGGAACAGAGCAGGAGATTAAATGTGATACTTTATTATTATCTGTAGGATTGATTCCAGAAAATGAACTTTCAAACAAAGCAGGAATTGAAGGAGATAAAAGAACAAATGGTCTTGTTGTAAATGAAAGGATGGAAACTTCAAAAGAAGGAATTTTTGCTTGTGGAAATGTGGTTCATGTTCACGATTTAGTAGATTATGTTACAGAAGAGGCAAAAAGAGCAGGAGAGAGAGCAGCTGATTATATTAAAGGAAAAAAGATAAAAGGAAAGATATTAAATATTATAAATGGAAAAAATATTAATTATACAGTACCTCAAAGATTTTCTTTAGAAGGTATAGAAGATAAACTTATTATATTTTTAAGAGTTAATAATGTATATAAAGATAAAATACTTGTTGTAAAATCAAAGGACAAAATAATAGCATCTTTTAAGAAAAAACATCTTGCACCATCAGAAATGGAAAAGGTCATACTTCCTAAAAAGCTTTTAGAGAATGTAGATGAAGATTTGATTATTTCTTTAGAGGAGGGTGAAGCTAATGATTAAAGAACTTATATGTATAAATTGTCCTATTGGTTGTCATTTAAAAGTAGATGTTGAAAATAAAAATGTTAGTGGAAACAATTGCAAAAGAGGAGAGGAATATGGAATAAATGAAATTACAAATCCTCTAAGAATAGTTACAAGCACTGTAAAAATAAAAAATGGAGAATATGATGTTATTCCAGTAAAAACTGAAAAGGCTATTTCAAAGAAATTAATTTTTAAGGCTATGGAAGAAATAAATAAAGTAATTGTTGAAGCTCCTATAAAAATGGGAGACATAGTAATAGAAAATATTTTAAATACAGGAGTTAATGTTATAGCAACTAGGGATATAGAAAATAAGAAACTGCCTTAAAGCTTAAAGGCAGCTCTTATATAAGGGGTTATAGTATAGACTGCTGAGGGAATATACTATAAGGATAGGATTTAAAGTATTAATTAGCAAGGATTTTATAATACCCTAAATACCCTACGTAATATATGTACTAAAAGAGTACATTAATATTATTAACCTAAAAATAATTTTTATACATGTATTTTATTTTTTTTCATAAATAAAATTGATAGTGCAATTACTAAAAAACATATAAAAGCATAAATAAAAAATAATTTATTGTTTAAACTTCCTAAAAGTATAGTTATAGAACCTATACTTGCAAAAATAGGATTTAACTTTCCTTTCCAAAGTCCTGAAATTTCTCCTTTTAAGCCCATTTTTAAAACTTGATAATATAAAATCATATATCCTATATAATTAAATGTAATAGAAATTTCAGATATATCAGAGTTTGGAAGTAAATTAAGCTTTTGAGTAAAGTAGTGAATTATTATCCAAAAAAAACATATAAAAAAGGCAGTTATTGCAGAAGCTATAGATATTCCATAATTTTTATTTATATTTTTAAACTTTTTAGAGTGAGGAAATAAATTTCTTTCTGCTAATGCATTTGGAAGCCTTATTAATCCAAGGATTAATCCATTTATAGTTCCAATAATTGAGATTATAACTAATATTAATATAATTTTAGCACCAAATTCACCTAAAAGATTAGTGGCAGCATAAGCAACATGAGAATCTCCAAGAGACATAACTTTTTCAGCACCAACATAAGTGCTTATTCCAACAAAATAAGCAATATAAATTGCTAAGATAAATAAAGGTGCAAAGATAAGTGCACGAGGAAGATTTTTCTTTGGATTTTTGATTTCATGGCTTATTGATGTAGCTACAATCCATCCATCAAATGAAAAGGCGATAGGAGTTATTGCAGCAATCCATCCAAAAGAGGTCATATTAGTTATATTATTAAATTCTATAGCAGAAGGTTTACCTAAAAAAAGACCAGCTACAGCTATAAAAATTAATGGAAGAAGCTTTATTACAGTAGAGGCATTTTGAACATATCCTCCTAATTTAGCAGATAATATATTTACTAAAAATAATACTATAACAACTGTTTCACCAATAAAAATTTCAGTTAATATTGTACCTTCTATATTAAAAAGAAGGCATATATAAATTCCAGCAACCCATGCAACAACAGCAATTAATGTAGGATAATATAAAAATGTGTGAAACCATCCTAAAGCACAAGCTATATTTTTATTACAATACTTTTCAGCATAAGCAATTATTCCACCTGTTTCATCAGTTCTTGAAGCAAGTTCAGCAATTGTAAGACTGCCAAAAATAATGCTTATTGAAGCTATACAAAATATTAAAATACCAAGTAATATATTTCCATTAGTAGCAATTAAAATATTATCACTTTTAAAAAATATGCCAGAACCTATTACAATTCCAACAATCATAGCAATAGTGGTAAATAAACTATATTCATTTTTTTTCATAAAAATTCTCCTTTTGTTTTATCTTTTGTATATTAACTTATGTTTTAAGCTATAA
>JALFQD010000007.1 GCA_022785265.1 Clostridium sp.
TGTAGCATATAAACGTGTAAATAAAAATGATGCAGATAAAAATACAATTGTTAAATATGTTTATAGTCATTGGATTAGTTTTAATAATATTAATAATAATGAACAACAATTTTTAAATTCCATAAATATATCAAAGCTATCCTACATAAATATGTACAAGCTATATTGTAGTTTTGTTCAAAAAATAGATATACTAAATATCTCTAAAATTGCTGGAACATTTAATGAACTTGAAAATAGAGATATAGAGGAAATACAAGAAATTCAAAAAAAGATTTTGGATATAGATAATGAGCTAAGAAAGCTTAACAATTTAATAGAAAAGGAAGAACAATTTAATAGAAAAGTAGAACTAAATATTAAAATAAAAAAATGCCAAACAAAGAAAATAGAATTGATAAATTCATTAAGATAGATTAATAATTTATAGCATTAATACGGGGGAAATGGATATGAAAGAGACAATTAATGATGAATTAAAAATGAAGGATATAGATACTATTGAAAAAATTAATGGAGAAAGCTTAGATATAGTTAAGGAAAATGTTAAAAAGTTAAAAGAAATTTTCCCAGAAGTATTTTGTGAAGATAAGATTGATTTTAAAAGATTAGAAGAGGTGCTTGGAGAATATACTGATGATAGTGATGAAAGATATAGATTTGAATGGCATGGAAAATCACAAGCAATAAAATTCTCACAAACTCCATCTAAAGGTACATTAAGACCATGCAAAGAAGAAAGCAAAAATTGGGACACTACAGAAAATTTATACATAGAAGGAGATAACCTTGAAGTATTAAAACTTCTTCAAAAGAGCTATCAGGGAAAAATAAAGATGATATATATAGACCCTCCATATAATACTGGTAATGATTTTATATATCCTGATGATTATAGTGACAATCTAGAAAATTATTTA
Source organism: Clostridium sp. (assembly GCA_022785265.1). Classification (GTDB taxonomy): domain Bacteria; phylum Bacillota; class Clostridia; order Clostridiales; family Clostridiaceae; genus Clostridium. The sequence continues at coordinate 921 of JALFQD010000007.1, forward strand.
AAAATTACAGGACAGAAAGATGAAGAAGGAAATAGAATATCAACTAATACTGAATGTGGAGGAAGATATCATACTAATTGGTTAAATATGATGTATCCTAGGTTAAGGTTAGCTAAAAATTTATTGACAGATGATGGGGTTATATTTATTTCTATTAATAAAATTGAAAGTAATAATTTAAAAAAAATATGTGATGAAATTTTTGGAGAGGACAACTTCATTACTAATATAGCAGTTGTTAATAATTTAAAAGGAAGAAGTGATGATGAGTATATTGCTACAGCACATGAGGATTTATTTATATATAGAAAATCAAATGAATTTATAACATATGGAGTTCCAATGCCAGAAGAATATAAAAAAGAGTATACTCTTGAAGATGAAAATGGTAAATATAGATTACTGGGCTTAAGAAAAAGAGGATCAAATTCTAGAAGAGTTGATAGACCTAATATGTATTATCCTTTTTACTATGATAAAAAAAAGGATAAAATTACATTAGAGAAAAGAGAAGAAGGTATAAAAATATATCCTAAATTATCTGATAATACTGATGGATGTTGGAGATGGGGAAGGGAAACATCAGAAAGTAGATTAAGTGAATTAGAAGTTAAATTTATTACAACTAGAAATGAATATGATATATATCAAAAAGATTATTTGCTTAGAAAGGGAGCTGAAAGAGTTGTTAAAGCAAAGTCATTTTGGAGTAGTAGCGACTTTTCTAGTGATTCAGGAACTATTGCATGTAGGGATTTATTAGGAAGCAAAGTGTTTAGTAGTCCTAAGGCTGTTGGATTAATTAAATATTGTTTATTTCAAGCGTCTAAAGATAATGATATAGTATTAGATTTTTTTTCTGGTTCAGCTACAACAGCACATGCAGTTATGCAATTAAATTCAGAAGATAATGGTAAGCGAAAATTTATTATGGTTCAATTGCCAGAAGAATGTGATGAAAAGTCAGAAGCGTATAAATCAGGATATAAAAATATATGTGAAATAGGCAAAGAACGTATAAGAAGAGCTGGAGATAAAATAGTAGAAGAAAATAAAGATAAAGAAGGAATAGAAGATTTAGATATAGGTTTTAAAGTATTTAAGCTTGATACCTCAAATATTAAGCCTTGGAATCCTGATTATGATAATTTAAAAATGTCTTTAGAAGACAGTGTAGATAATTTT
>JALFQD010000009.1 GCA_022785265.1 Clostridium sp.
CACAAATTAGATTCCAAGGATTTACTGAAGAGTGGGAACAGCGTAAGTTGGGAGAGATTGCTGTTTATGGTAATGGTTCGGGGCATGAAGAACATGTTTTATCTCAGGGAAAATATGAATTAATTACATTAAAATCTATTAATTCAGAGGGAAAATTGATTTCTTCTGGGAAATATTTAGACATAGAAACTGAGACCCTAAAAAAAGGGGTAATTATTATGATGTTAAGTGAACAAGCACAAGGTATGCTTGGCATGACCACTGTAATTCCTTGTGATAACAAGTATGTTCTTAATCAACGAATTGCTTCTCTAACTCCTATTGAGGATTATGAAAGTTCGTTTTTAACTAAAGCTATAAATAATAAACAAACCTATTTTGAACAAATGGGAGCTGGTACTAAAGTTCAAAATATTACTAAAGGGAATGTAGAAAATTGTACTTTAAATATACCTAAAATAGATGAACAAAAGAAAATAGGAGACTTTTTTGATTCTCTTGATAATCTCATTACCCTTCATCAGCGTAAATCTGATAGCCTTGTTAAAGTAAAAAAATCTATGTTAGAAAAAATGTTTCCTAGAAGAGGAGCTAAAAAACCAGAAATTAGATTTGCTAGATTTACTGATGATTGGGAACAGCGTAAGTTAAAAGACATTGTTATAATAGAACGTGGAGGTTCACCAAGACCAATTGAAAGTTTTATTACAAACTCTGAAAATGGATTGAATTGGGTCAAAATTGGTGATGCACATGAACAAGGAAATTATATAACAAAAACTAAAGAAAAAATTAAACCAGAAGGTTTAACAAAAACAAGAGAAGTTCATCCGGGAGATTTAATTTTATCAAATTCAATGAGCTTTGGAAAACCTTATATTATGGGTATTGATGGATGTATCCATGATGGTTGGTTATTAATTCGTGATGTAAATAAAATATTTGATTTAAAATACCTTTGTTGTATGTTAGGAACAGAGCAAATGTTATCTCAATATAAATCAATGGCAGCAGGAAGTACAGTAAATAATTTAAATAAAGAACTTGTTGGAAATACTATTATAAAATATCCAAACAAAAATGAACAAAAACAAATAGGTGCATTTTTTGATAAAATAGATAATCTTATCACCCTTCATCAGCGTAAGTTAAATTTATTAAAAAATATGAAAAAAGCTATGCTTGAAAAAATGTTTGTATAGATTAGAAGGTGATTTTTGTGAGTTATGATAGTGAAGCTAAGTTTGAAGCAGATTTAATTAAATCTCTTGTTGAAGAAAAAGGTTGGAAAGATGGTGTTTTATCATATAAGAATGAAGAAGAGTTAATTCAAAATTGGGAGAAGATTATTTATGAAAATAATAGAGATATTGACCGTTTGGGAGATTACAAAATAACAAGTGGAGAAATGCAACAGATTATGGAGCAAATTAAGCTACTTAAAACTCCTTTAAAGCTTAATGGGTTTATTAATGGTGGTTATGTTCAGATTACAAGAGATAATGAGGATGATAAACATAACTTTGGTAAGGTGGTTTCTCTAAAGATATTTGATCGTAATGAAATTGCAGCAGGTAGAACTAGATATCAGATAGCAAAGCAACCTATATTTAATGCAAAAAATGATATTTATCCTAATAGAAGAGGAGACTTTTGCTTGCTAATAAATGGTATGCCACTTATTCATGTTGAATTAAAGAAAAGTGGAGTTCCTATAAGTGAGGCACAGTATCAGATTCAAAAGTATTTGCATGAAGGTGTATTTACAGGATTATTCTCATTAGTTCAGATTTTTGTAGCAATGAATCCAGAGGAATGTGTTTATTTTGCAAATCCAGGAAGTTATGATAAGTTTAGAAAAAATCTTTGTTTTCATTGGGCTGATAAATATAATAACCCTATTAATGATTGGAATATGATAGCTGAAAGATTGTTATCTATTCCAATGGCTCATGAGATGATTGGTTTTTATACTGTTGCCGACCAAACAGATAATACCTTAAAGGTTATGAGAAGCTATCAATATTATGCTGCAAGTAAAATTTCTAAAAGAGTTAGTGAAATGAAGTGGGATGATGAAAATATCTATGGTGGATATGTGTGGCACACCACAGGTTCTGGAAAAACTATGACAAGTTTTAAATCTGCACAGATGATTGCAAATTCTAAAGATGCTGATAAGGTAGTTTTTCTTATGGACCGTATTGAACTTGGTCTTCAATCTTTAAGAGAATATAGAGGTTTTTCTGATGAAACAGATGATGTCCAATCAACTGAAAATACAGAGATTCTCTTAGCAAAACTTAAAAGTGATGCCTCAAAGGATACATTAATAGTTACATCTATTCAGAAGATGAGCAGAATAAAAAAAGATGAAAGTGTTAATCTTCATGATATTGATAAGATAAATAAGAAAAGAATTGTGTTTATTGTAGATGAATGTCATAGAAGTGTATTTGGAGAAATGCTTTCAACAATTAAACATACCTTTCCAAAAGCAATTTTCATTGGTTTCTCTGGCACACCTATTCTAGAAATTAATAAAAAGAAGGATACCACTACAGCAGATGTTTTTGGTAATGAATTAGAAGGGACAAGATATACAATTGCAGATGGTATGCGTGATGGTAATGTTCTTGGATTTGATACAGTTCCACAACCAACATATAAGGACAAGGATTTAAGAACAGCTATAGCTTTAGAAAAGGCAAAGGTTAGTAAAGTAGAGGATGTATTTAATAATCCTAAAAAGGAAGCTATTTATTATCATTGGATGAATGAAGTACCAATGGGGGCTAAAATGTCTGAAAATGGAAGAAAGTTTGAAAGCATTGAAGGAGAACTATTAGAGAGTCAATATGATAGAGATGAGCATAGAAAAGCTGTAATTGATGATATTATTGATAACTGGATTTGTCAAAGTCATAATGGAAAATTTCATGCCATGTTTGCCACAAGTAGCATACCAGAAGCTATTAAGTATTATAAGGCAATAAAAGCAAGAAAGTGTGGTTTAAAAGTAACAGCAGTATTTGACCCTAATGATGGAAATAATCAAGGCTCTATTGAAAAAATTGATGGAATAGCAGAAATACTTACAGATTATAATAATATGTTTGGTGTAAACTATAACATTTCAAGATATACAGCATTTAAAAGAGATGTATGTTCAAGACTTGCTCATAAGGACGCTTATGTATCCATTGAAAATGAGCCTAAAAAGTGTCTTGATATTCTAATTGTAGTAGACCAGATGCTTACAGGATATGACTCAAAATGGCTTAACACATTATATATGGACAAGTTTTATAAATGGTCTAATATTGAAATGATTATACAAGCATTTTCAAGAACAAATCGTATATTTGGTGATGACAAGCCTCATGGTATTATTAGGTATTATAGAAGACCATATACAATGAAAAATGTTATTGAATATGCTTTTGAACAATATTCAGGAAACAAGCCATATGGTATCTTTGTACTAAAATTAAAAGATAATTTAGAAGCTATGAATAAATTTTATCATGAAATAAAACAATTATTTGAGATGGCTGGAATTTCAAATTTTGAAAAACTTCCACAAGATATTGCAGAAAAAAGAAAATTCTCTAAGCTATTTAAAGAATTAAATAAACATTTAGAACCTGCAAAGGTACAAGGCTTTGTTTGGGAACAGCTAACATATGAATTTGATACAGAAAATCAAGGGAAAGAGACCTATACTTTAGATTTTAATGAGGAAATATATAATACATTACTACAAAGATATAAAGAACTAAGGCATAGTGGTGGTGGCTCTGGAGAAGATGATGGGGCTTATGATATTGACCCATACCTTATGTCACTATCTACAGAAAAAATAGATTCGGACTATATGGATTCTAGATTTAAAAAATATATAAAAATGTTAAATGAAGAAGTAGATGCAAAAAATATAGAAACCATGCTAAACGAGTTGCATCGTTCCTTTGCTAGTTTAAGCCAAGAAGAACAGAAATTTGCTAATATTTTACTTAAAGATATTCAAAATAACGACCTTGTTGTTAGTAATGATAAAAGCATACGTGAATATATAACAGAATATCAAACAAGAGCAAAAAATGACCAAATTCACATATTTGCATTACGTTTAGGAGTGGAAGAAAAAAGCTTACGTGATATTATGGAAAAACATGTAACAGAAAAAGATATAAATTCATTTGGTCAATACGATAGGTTAGTACAAGGAGTAAATATAGAAACTGCAAAAAAATACTTCGATGAAATTGAAGGCACAGATGTACCAAAACGTAAAGTAAGGTCAAAATTAGACGCACTACTAAGAAAATTTATACTTGAAGGTGGCTTTGAACTAAAGCACAAAGAAATAATAACAAATTAATTTTTAAATTATTATGCATTTGTTTTTGATATTATTGTTCAGCCAACATTTCATTTTCATAAATTAAAAAACAAAAATGGAATAAATTTGGAAGGAAATTTTGCAATTGATGTAAAATCAAGAAGAGAACCATGGAGAATCATTCTACAGCCATTGGATGAAGAAAAAAATGCATATGTTCCTTGCAATATAGATGAAATAGCTGGAAAGGTTAAAATTGTAGAGATTATGGAGGTGAGCAAACATTATGAGTAATTATATAGAATATAATGATACTATTGCATTTCACCCAGGATATTATGTAAAAGAAATTGTTGATGAAAGTGGACTTACACAAGAAGATTTTGCAAAAAGATTAGGTACAACACCAAAGAATCTTAGCCTTTTAATAAGAGGTGAGCAAAGTTTATCTATTGATATCGCAATGAAACTATCTAGAATGATAGGTACGAGTGTGAACTACTGGCTTAACTTACAAAATGCTTATGATGCCTTAATTGCAGAATTTAAATCAACTGAAGAACTTGTAAAAGAACGCAAAGTATTTAAAAGCTTAGATTATAAATATTTTAGGGAAAACTTTGCTTTACCAAATTTACCAAGAAAAACTGATGAGCAAATTAAGCAAGTAAGAGAATTTTTAAATGTGGCAACACTTTCAGTATTTACAAATAGGGATATGGCAGTAAGTTTCAGAAGCTCAACTGAAACATTAACAGAGGCGAATATTATAAAGGCAAATATAATGGTGCAGATAGCTACTAATAAAGCTTTGCAGGTTGATGCACCTAAATTTAATAAAGCAAAGTTTGAAAAAGCTATAAAATATGCAATAATGTTAACAAAAAATCATGAAAATTTTTATCCACTTATTTACGAAGCATTTTGTGAAGCAGGAGTTATTTTTGTAATATTACCAAATATTTCTGGTTCAAAGATAAATGGAGCAACAAAGAAAGTTGGAGATAATGTTATGTTGATGGTAAACGATAGAAGATTAAATGCTGATTCGTTTTGGTTTACTTTATTTCATGAGATTGGTCATATTATTAATGGAGATTATGGAATATCTTTTGAAAAAGAAACTGGAGAACAGGAAGAAGCTGCTAATAAATATGCAGAAGATGCTTTGATTCCGCCAGAAAAGTATAAAGATTTTATTAGCAAAAATAAATTTGATTTGCAAGCAATTAAAAAATTTGCTAGTGAAATTGAACGTGACCCAGGGATTGTTCTTGGAAGATTGCAGAATGATAAAATAGTTGAGTTTGATGATTGGACTATGAAGTCATTGAGGCATAAATATAGAGTAAAGACAACAGTTTGATTTATCTATTAATAAAAATCCTATTTTTGAATAATTTATAGTAAATAGTTCTTGCTTAGTGAATTTAATAATTGATATATAGGCATCAATCCTTAAGTGGATTGGTGCTTTTTTTATATAAAACTCTAAGTTTGAGAAATTATTACGATTAATTTTGAAAAAACATATTTGTTGCATTGGAGTCTTTTTTATTGCAATTTTTGATTTGATAAGAAAGTGTGTTGCGAAAATTGTAGGTGCGTTGCAAAAAGAAGAGATAAACATACCTGAGTTGAATTTTTAATGAAATAGTTGCAAAAATATGAGAAATATTGAAAAAAGTGCAACTCAGTACTATGATGTGTATAGGTTCATTTATGAGAACTATTTCATAGATTGTTTATTGGAGGTTATGGAAGATATGAACGAGCAGATAAAATGTGATTTTTTAAGAAAAAGAATGATTGAACTTCGTGAAAAGAACCATAAATCACAGTCTGAAATGGCAAAATTAATTTGTTGTAACAAATCTACATTATCAAGGGCTGAAAAAATTGGTGGAAAAACAAGTTATAAGACTGTTTGTGGTTTTGCAGAAGACTATTGTGATAAGCTAGGACTGACACCTGAGCAGAAAGCTCTATTTTTACGTGGTGAGAAGATTGTGGTAACTGATACTTCTGCTTTATTAAAAAATCCTCAATTGATAGATGAGCTGAGTAAAGAATACAGTAGGGTTATTGTTCCTAAAGTTGTTGTGGATGAATTAGATAATATTAAAGATAATAATACTCATGGATTAGCAACTAAAGCATGGCAGATATTGAAAAGTATTGGAACAAGCAAAAATGTTATTACTAGAGATTATACAGGAGATAGTCTAGATGATAATAATGATTGTAAGATAATTTATATAGCTGAAAAGGCTGCAAGTGAGTTCAGTTGTGAAGTAGATATCATAACTTATGATGCTGGATTTGCAGCTAGATTAAGAGGACACGAAACAGTCAAGTCACTGTTCCTTGAGGAGTATATTGCTACTAAACAGAATCTTATAGACATAAATAGCCTTAAAAAGTTAAATGAGTATTTTGCAGATTCTTATGACGATGTTGAGCAGGTGCTTGGAATAACAATTCCAAATGAAGAAGATATAAATGCTTATCTTTCAGATGGTAATACATTAATTATTTCTGTTGTTAGAAATAAAAGAAAGCCTATGAAGCAGAGAAAAGAGAAGATTCGTTGGCTCATTGCTCATGGTGCAGAT
>JALFQD010000026.1 GCA_022785265.1 Clostridium sp.
AGAAGATAGAAGAATAGTATATATAAAACTTACAGAATCAGGAATTAGTTTGTTAAAAGAAGAATCAGAAAAAATTAAGGAACTATTTAGAAAAATAAATACAAAAATGGGGAAAGATGATATGGAGAAATTTATATATACATCAAAAAAGTTATGTAATGTATTGATAGAGACAATGGACGAGTATCATTAAAACAATTTACTAACTTAAAAAATATATAACTTGAGAATTAATGGATTGTTTCATAAAGAAATTTTCACTAAATATATAGAAAATAGTTACTATATATTGTGATTAAATTTCTTTATGTTACAGTCCTTTTTGTTTTATACTAAGTATTAAAGAAAAATATGACTTATAGGTATTATGCATATCCCTAAAATTAAGGAAAAAATATAAACAAGATTATAACCATATTTTCTTGATTGAGGAATTAATTCTTGAAAAGCTATATATATCATAATTCCAGCAACTATTGCAAAAACCATACTTAAAATAAGTTCATTTATAAAAGGTTTTAGAAATAAAAAGGCTAAAAGCCCTCCAATAGGTTCTGCAATTCCAGAGATAAAAGTATATTTAAAGGCTAAGAATTTTTTGTTTGTTGCATAATAAATAGGCATAGCAATTGAAATTCCTTCAGGTATATTATGAAGGGCAATAGCACTAGTAATATAAATTCCTAAAGCAGTATCTTCATATCCAGAGATAAAGGTAGCAATACCTTCAGGAAAGTTATGAAGCATAAGGGCAAGCATTGAAACAAAACCAACTCTAAAAAGAGAGGAATCTTTTTTAACTTCTTTATTATCTTCAGGAAGAAACAAATCTATAAGAAAAGCTGAAAGAGCTCCTATTAGTATAAATAGTAGGGTTAAGATTTCTCCCTTTAAATCACCTTGATATTTAATAAGAACATCTCTAGCAGAGGGATAAAGGTCAGTAAAGGATATTGTAATCATAACACCAGCAGAAAAAGCTAAGGCAAATGTGATTAATCTTTTATTATCAGACTTTGAAAAAAATACAATAAAAGCACCTATAACTGTTGATAAACCAGCTAAAAGTGAGAGAAAAAGTGGAATTAAACATTGTTTATCAAACATAATAGTCTCCTATAAATTATTATATTATAAGTGTATTTTCAAATTAAAAAAAAATACAAAAGTTAAAAAGTAAAAAAATACTTGATTTTATTAAAAATTAAGCATATAATACCACTAAGAAAATATTATATTGTAATGATAGAGGCGCAGGGTTCAAGAGTAAATATTATGGAGGTAAGCACAGTGAAGTAATATGAAAGGGGAGACTGCCGAAGTGATAAATTCTATGCTTTAAAAATTTATTGCTGGGTTTGTATAAAATATATACAAGACTGTCACATTTTTGTGGAGAGCTATCTAAGAAATTTTTTATTTATGCAATGACGCATGATATTAAATAGCCTTGGATTTAGCCAGGGCTTTTATTTTATTCTTTAGTAAATTATATTAATTGAATAATTATGAATAACTTGCCAAGTTAATAATAAAGTTTTTTTATTTGTATAAAGAATAAATTTAGTATATAATCTTTTTTATAAATAGCACATTGCAATAAAAATATTTTTAAATAATAAATTTAACAGGGGGAATTAAAAAATGGCAAAGAAGTTAAGAGTAGGTGTACTTGGAGCTACAGGATTTGTTGGTCAAAGATTGGTTACATTATTAACAGACCACCCTTATTTTGATGTTACAGTATTAGCTGCAAGTGAAAGAAGTTCAGGAAAGACTTATGAGGAAGCAATAGGTGGAAAATGGAAATTAACTACAGAAATGCCTGAATGGACCAAGAAAATGGTAATAAAAAACCTACACAATATTGATGAAATAAAGGAAGAAGTTGACTTTGTATTCTGTGCAGTAAACATGGATAAGAAGGAAATTCAAAAGATAGAAGAAGACTATGCAAAGGCAGAAGTTCCAGTTGTATCAAATAACTCAGCTCACAGAATGACTAAAGACGTTCCAGTTATAATACCAGAAATAAATGATGCACACTTAAGGGTTATAGATTCTCAAAAGAAGAGATTAGGAACTAAGAAAGGATTTATAGTAGCTAAGCCAAACTGTTCAATTCAAAGCTATGTGCCACCAATAACTGCATTACTTGAATTTGAACCAACAGAAATATTAGTTACAACAATGCAAGCAATTTCAGGTGCTGGAAAGACATTTAAGGATTGGCCAGAAATGCAAGATAATGTTATCCCATATATAGGTGGAGAAGAAGAAAAGAGTGAAGTAGAACCACTAAAGGTTTGGGGACACGTTGAAGGAGATGAAATCAAGCTTGTAGAAGGAATAAAGATTTCAGCTCAATGTATGAGAGTTGCAGTAACTGATGGACATATGGCAACTGTAGCTATAAACTTTAAGAAAAAGCCAACTAAGGAACAAATCTTAAAGGCATGGAA
>JALFQD010000058.1 GCA_022785265.1 Clostridium sp.
AACAAAACAATTTCAAATATAATAAACCAAAAACCAAAGTTTATTACTATTGAAGATTTAAATGTAAAAGGAATGATGAAGAACAGACATTTATCTAAAGCAGTAGCTAATCAAAAATTTTATGAATTTAGAAATAAATTAGCAATTAAATGTAATGTTTTAGGAATTGAATTAAGAGTTGTAGATAGATTTTATCCTTCAAGTAAATTATGCTACTCATGCGGTTCTATTAAAAAAGATTTAAAACTAAAAGATAGAATTTATAAATGTGATTGTGGGTATATTGAAGATAGAGATTATAATGCAAGTCTTAATTTAAGAGATGCTAAAATCTATAAAATAGCATAAACAAGTTTTATAGATATGTACCGATGGCTAGTCGGGAATTTACGACTGTGGAGTATCATACCAAATGCAAGTAGCTTTGAAATTATTCATTAGCAAAAGCAGATACGTTGAAACAGTAAAATTCTTAAAATGTTTATATTTGATTACATTTTAAGTAGCAGATAATCCAATAACGGTTTCTAGCATAGCAAGGCAAGCTGGTCTTGAAGATTACAAATCTTATATTGATTTATCTTCCATATCTTCAAATGATGAAATCCCTAACTTAGTAGATAAATATAGTATATTTGCAAGAGTATCTCCAGAACAAAAATGTTTATTAGTTAAGGCATTACAGGAAAAAGGTCATACTGTAGCAATGACAGGGGATGGAGTAAATGATGTTATAGCTTTAAGGAAGGCAGATTGTAGTATAACTCTTCCAGAAGCAAGTGATGTTGCAAAACAAGTTTCACAAATAGTTCTTTTAAACTCAGATTTTAGTGTTTTAAAGGATGTACTAATGGAAGGAAGAAGAGTTGTAAATAATATTACTAACGTAGCAAGAATATTCTTTATTAAAACTTTATATTCAGTAATATTATCAATACTAAATATTATAACCTGTACAACATTTCCATTCATACCAATACAAATTACATTAATAGACCTTGTGCTTGAAGGTTATACTTCATTCTTTATTTCCTTCGAGCCAAATGGAAAAAGAATAAAAGAACCTTTCTTAAAAAGTGTATTAAGAAATGCCTTACCATATTCTTTAGTTATAATACTCAATATAATAGTTATATATTTTATAGCTCCATTATTGAATATTGGAAATGATAAAGCACACACAATTATGTATTATCTTATAGGTTTTACAAGCATTTTAGCAGTTATAAGAGTATGTAGACCATTTAACAAAATGAGAATATTTTTAACCTCTACAACAGCAATTGGATTTTTTATAGCAACATTGCTATTTAGAAAGTTATTGTATTTGAGTATATTAGGAAATACAGAAATAATTTTATTACTTATACTTGCTCTTTTAGGAATAATAATAATTTATGTGAAAAATATATTTTATAAAAAATATAACTACTTATAATGTTAAAAAGAATTGTTGATAAAAAATTATTATCAGCAATTCTTTTTTATTCTATAAATTCACCATTTGAATTAGTTTTTACTATTTTATAAAAAGCTTGCAGCCTAATAGAATGAGCTATAACACTTAATAGATAAGAATCAGCAACTTGAATATATGCAGATATGTAGAAGTTATCGTTTTTTGAATTTCTTAGAGATTTTTCATTAACTCTTTCTATAGAAACAATCCATAAAAGTACATAACCAATTAAAATAATTTCTTGTCCTAATAATGTAACTTCATCTGGAGATTTTCCTGTGTAATTAATCTCTAATGATTCTAAAATATCAATGTCAGCACCAGTAAAAAATTCTAAATAGCCAAAGATTATAAAAATAATTCCTAATTGTTCAGTTTGAGCAAGATTTATATCTAAATTTTTAATGTATTCTATAAATTCATTTAATGAATCCCTTATTGAATTTTCCATAAAATGTCCCTTATAAAGAATTTATTAATATTATATGATGAAAATCTAGAATGTTGTAAAATGTTATTTAAGAGGTGAAAAAGATGTTTTTTATTATGAGTATAATTGATGGAGAGAAAAAATTAGATTTTACTCAAACTGTTATATGCAAATGTTGTGGCAAATATGGTAGATATGAGGTGTTTATGACTTATACTTGTTTAAGTTTATTTTTTATTCCAACATTTAAATGGAATAAACACTATTATGTGAAAACTTCTTGTTGTAATTCAATATACGAAATATCAAAGGAACTTGGTGAACGTATAGCTAAAGGGGAAAAGTTAGAGATAAAAGAATCAGATTTAGTTAAAATAAAAGAGAAGAAAGGATATAAAAAGTGTCCTAGATGTAATTATTTAACTTATGAAGATTTTGATTTTTGTCCTAAATGTGGTGAAAGACTTCAATAAAAATGATATTAATAAAAGTATTTTTGTACATTTACTTACTAAAACTGATATAATAAATTTAAATAGTAAATTTTAGGTGGTGGAGTTATGCATGAGCAAAAGAGAATAGCTGTTTTAATAGATTCAGATAATATATCTCATAATTATGTAAAAATAATCTTTGATGAATTAGAGGAATATGGGGTTCCAACTTACAAAAGAATATATGGTGATTGGTCAAAGAATACTGGATGGAAGGAAAAGCTATTGGAAAATTCAATAAATCCAATACAACAATATAGCTATACAACTGGAAAAAATGCTACAGATTCCATTATGATTATTGATGCTATGGATATATTATATACAAAAGATATTGATATATTCTGTTTAGTAACGAGTGATAGTGATTTTACAAGACTTGCAATGAGATTAAGAGAAGAAGGAAAGTTTGTTATTGGAATGGGCGAAAGCAAAACTCCTAAGCCATTTGTAAAGTCTTGTGATCAATTTAAATATTTAGATTTATTACTTCAAGATGATGAGAAGGAAGTAGGAAATATAATAAAAAATAGTGATTCTGAAAAGAATATTTCAAGTGAAGAGGAAGAAGATGATGTTACAGATATATCATTAATAAAAGACTTTATTGTAAAAGTAATTCATGGGGACAATGAAGCAGGAAAGAGAACGGATTTAGGAACACTAGGAAAGAAACTTAATGAGAAATTCTCAGAATTTGATGTAAGATATTATGGATACAACAAACTTTCAACCTTTATTGAAAATATTAATGGATTAATATTAGAAAAAGAAGGAAATCTATATTATGTAAAAGAAAAAGAAAGAAAAATAGATAGAGTTGAGATTGAAAAATTTATAATTGATGTTGTTGAAAATAACAAGAAAAAAATAAAGAATATAGG
>JALFQD010000097.1 GCA_022785265.1 Clostridium sp.
TGACAAAAGAACATACTTCATTGAGTGAAATTTGTGGAGTAAAAAATAAATTAAGATATATTAAACATAGATATATAGATAAAAATTAGTTAAGAATAATACTATGCAAAAAAAGAGTTGTTGAACAAAGAATTTCAATTATAATATACAATACATTTTATAATTAAAATTGTATATATAGTACAAATAAATAATTTCTTTTAAAAAGGTGAAACATTAAATATTTTAACTATTATTTAGTTATTTAGATAATGTTTTGCCTTTATTTATTTTTTAATATAGAATAAGTTTTACAAAAATAAGTATCATAAATATATGGATTTATTAGCATTAAAGTAATAAAATATAAATAGAATTTTATTTAACATATAACTATGAAATAAAAGAAAAAAATGGAGTGATATATCTTGGATAACAAAAGTATGCCTATAGGCTTTTTTGATTCAGGTGTAGGTGGCTTAAGTGTTTTAAGAGAAGCAATAAAACTTATGCCAAATGAAAATTATATATACTTTGGAGATTCTAAAAATGCACCTTATGGGGTGAAAAATGTAGATGATGTAAAAGAACTTACTTATAACGCATTTAAGCTATTAAGAAAAAAGGGAGCCAAGGCTGTTGTAGTAGCTTGCAATACTGCAACAAGTGCAGCTGTAGCTGATTTAAGAAGAGATTTTAAAGATGTTCCAATAGTAGGTATAGAACCAGCATTAAAACCAGCAGTAGAGTTAAATAGGGATGGAGCAATTATAATAATGGCTACGCCTATGACTTTAAGAGAAAAAAAATTTGACAATCTAATGAATAAATATAAAGCTGGAAAAGAAATTATTCCTATGCCTTGTGCAGGCTTAGTAGAATTTATAGAGTCAGGAGATTTAGATGGTGATGATTTAAAGAGCTATCTAAAAGATAAATTTAGTGAATTTAAGGGACAAAAAATAGGGTCAGTAGTTTTAGGATGCACTCATTATCCTTTTGTAAGAGAAGCTATTCAAGAAACTGTAGGGCAAGGGGTTCCTGTAATAGATGGAGGCTTTGGAACTTGCAAAGAATTAAAAAGAAGACTTGAAAGTCAAAACCTTATTAATAATAGTAATAAAAAAGGAAACATTGAAATATATAATTCATTAAAAGAACAAAGAATGATAGATATAAGCAAACAATTATTAAACAAAGAGATGTAGTTAATACTCTCTTTTTCTTTATAAAAAATAATAAATAGGATATAATAAAAACAATATATTTATAATAAAGCATAAAAAGGAGAAAAATATTATGAAAAATCCAATTGTAACAATAACTATGGAAAATGGAGGAGTTATTAAGGCAGAGTTATACCCAGAAATAGCACCTAATACAGTAAATAATTTTATTGATTTAATAAACAGAGGATTTTATGATGGATTAATATTTCATAGAGTAATTCCAGGGTTTATGATTCAAGGGGGAGACCCAGAAGGAAATGGTATGGGCGGTCCAGGATATTCAATTAAAGGAGAATTCAGTCGTAATGGATTTAAGAATGAATTAAAGCATACTAAAGGTGTATTATCAATGGCTAGAACTATGGATCCAAATTCAGCAGGAAGCCAATTCTTTATAATGGTTGAAGATGCACCTCATTTAGATGGTCAATATGCATCTTTTGGAAAAGTAATTGAAGGAATGGAAGTTGCTGATGAAATAGTGAATGCAAAAACTGACTATTCAGATAGACCTTATGAAGACCAAGTTATAAAAAGCATGACTGTTGAAACTTTTGGAGAAACTTATAGTGAACCTGAAATAATTGAATAGTTAGGAGGAATCATGCTAAAAAGTAAATGTATTTTAGTTTATAATCTTTCAGAAGAGGAAATAACAAAACTAAAAAGAATAAACTTTAAGGTTTTAATTATAGAAAAAAATATGTCATCTATGAAAATTAGAGATATATTAAATAAAAAAGAAGCAACAGGTGAAGAAGATTCTTTACCAGAGGAAAAGGTTATATTGTTTAATGGATATGGACAAAATGAATTAAGAACTACTATAAGGTCTGTAAGAAACATAGTAGCAGGAGGAATTCTAGCAGTTGTTACTCCTATATCTATTAACTGGACATTTGAAAAGCTTATAAGTCATTTAATGTTAGAAAGAGAATTAAATGAGGCAGCAAAGGGAGAGAAAAAATAAATGAGCAGAGTTGGAGAAAAGCTTAAAGAAGCACGTTTAAAGTCTGGACTAACTCAAAAGGCGTTAGCAAAGAAACTTGGAGTTTCAGATAAATTTATAAATGAAGTAGAAATTGGAAAGAGAGTAGTTCAAGAAAATTTTATAGAAAGAGCATCAAAATTACTTAATGTAGACCTTAATGATATAAGCATGGTAGTAACAGATGAAGCTTTAATGGAAGAAAGAAAAGAAGAAAAGGCTAGAGAAAAAGAAAAGAAGAAGGTTTCACCAAAAACTTTAGGAGAAACTTCAGAGGTATGGACAGAGGCATTTTCTTCAGTATTAAAGAAGGTAAATATTTATGATTATTCTTTAAATAATGTTCTTGGAGATAAGGAGCTTCCAAATTACTCAGGAAAAATAGAAGGTTTTCCTGTTGATAAAGTAATATATTTAAAAGTTTCAGATAATGATATGTCTGGCTTTAGAATAATGAAGGGTGACTTAGCTTTTGGACATTTAGTTAAAGAAGTTAGTAATAATGGAATATTTTTAATTGAATATAAAGAGAAAAGAATAATAAGACAAATTAAATTATTAGGAAATTCAAGAGCTTTGCTTATAAGCAATGAAGGCTCAGTAAGAACTGAAACAGTAGAGTTAAATAGCTTAAAAGTTATTGCTAAACTAGAAAGAATAGAATTTAACTTACCAAGCTAAAAAAATAAGTTTAGGAATTTTCATTAATTAAAAGTGTGAATTATTACTTTGTGCTGATTTGTATAAATAAGCAAAGTAATAATTTCACACTTTTTTTATATATTTAAAGTATTAATGTGATTTGGAGTGAGAGTTATATCAACCATAGAAAATACCATTAATTTATTAAAGAATGTTCCTAAAGAAATTTTAGGAAAAATAAGCATATCTTCTTTTGCTAGTGATGAAAATGAGTATATAGAAGTTGTAGTTTTATATGGGGAGCAAGTAAATAATGTTAGAAATTTAGTTGAAAGTTTAGGTGGAACACTTCAAGATTTAGGATATGGATTTGGAATAATAAATATAAAAACTAATCAAATAATATCTTTAGCAAAAAGCTCTTATATACAATATATAGAGTTTCCTAAGAGTTTATATGCTTCAGATGAAGGAAGTAACAAAGCAGCATGTATAGATAGAGCTAGAGATGAATTTAACTTACAAGGTGATGGAATTGTAATTGGATTTATTGATACAGGAATAGATTTTACTCATCCAGCTTTTTTAAATGAAGATGGAACAACAAGAATAGAGTATATTTATGATTTAAGCTTAAATGGAGCAGTATATAATAAAGCAAAAATAAATGAGGCTTTAAAAAATGCAGACCCTTATTCTGTAGTTCCTTCTTATGATATTGTAGAGCATGGAACTCATGTAGCAGGAATAGCTTGTGCAGGAGGAAATATAAATAAAAGATATTATGGAGTTGCTCCTAAAAGTTCTATAATGATGGTTAAAAGTGGAAGAGGATTATTTACATTAAGTACAAATTTAATGAAGGGTATAAAATTTTTAATTGATAAATCAATAGAAATAAATATGCCTTTAGTTATAAATATAAGTATGAGTACAAATGATGGAGCACATAATGGAACAAGTCTTTTAGAACAATATATAAGTACAATATCAAGTTTAGATAGAGTTACAATAGTAATTGCAGCAGGAAATGAGGGAGATGCAGCACATCATGTAAGTAGAAATCTTAACAAAACTAATATAGTGAGGTTTGAAGTAGCAGGAGATGAAACAGCAGTAGTAATTAACTTGTATAAGTCAATACTTCCAAAGGTTTCAATAAGGCTTACAACTCCATCAGGAATTTCAACATCAGAGATGGTGGTAGCAGATGGATTTTATGATGGAGTTATATCTGGAAATAAGTATCAAATATATAACACTGGAGCAAGACCGTTTGATATAAGTGGAGAAGTAGGAATTTCTCTTATATCAAATGGAAATTATATATTATCAGGTGTATGGGCAATTGAGTTAAATGTAGTTAATGAGTATGAAGGTGTTTTTGATATGTGGCTACCTACATCTGAAATACTAAATAAAAAAACTAAATTTCTTCAGCCTACTTTAGATGGAACTTTAGGAATACCAGCAACAGTAGCTAATGTAATATCTGTTGGAAGCTACAATTATATAACAAGGTCTATATCATCTTTTAGTGGAAGAGGAAGGCTTTATCCACTATATTTAGAAGCTAAACCTGATTTAGTAGCACCAGGAGAAGGAATAACAGCTCCTATACCAAACAAATCTTTTGATACTAAAAGTGGAACATCAATGGCAACTCCTCATGTATCAGGGATAAGTGCATTAATGATGGAGTGGGGAATTTTAAAAGGAAATGACCCTTATCTTTATGGGGAGAGGTTAAAATATTTTTTAATAATAGGTGCTAAAAAAGAAAGAAGAGATATAACATATCCAAATACAAGCTGGGGTTATGGAGAAGTCTGTTTATATGATAGTATGAATGAACTTTATAAAACATTAAATATAATTGAGATGAGAAAAAATATTTTTAGAAATTCTGTTCTTAGTTCGTTTTTTGAGGATGAGATTGAAAGTGAAGAGGTTATAGGTATATTAGCTGAATACTTAGATAAAAATAGATTCTTAGAATTAAATAATATTGATAAAATTTCAGCAGTTGTAATAAGTGAATCTTATGGAGTAATATATTTGCCTATAAATAAGATACCAGAGATATATGATTATATAAAAAATATATTTATTGATATAACACCAGCAATATTTACTTTAAATGATATAACTCCTTTAGAAGCTAGTAATGCAGAGTATTATCATAATAATCCTTATCTTCCTCTAAACGGAAGAGGAGTTATTTTAGGAATAATGGATACAGGAATAGATTATTTAAATACAGAATTTCAAAAAGAAGATGATACTACAAGAATCTTAAGAATATGGGATCAAACCATAGATTCTGGAAAAGAAGTATATGGATTAAAGCTTGGAACAGAATATACAGAACAACAAATAAATGAAGCAATAAAACTTAAAAAATCTGGAGGTGACCCTTATAGCATAGTTCCTAGTAGAGATTTAAATGGTCATGGCACAATGGTTGCTGGATTAGCAGCAGCAAGAGGAAAAAATCCTGATGTAATTGGAACAGCACCAGGTTGTGATATTGTGGTCGTAAAGTTAAAGGAAGCTAGTCAAACAATTATACATACAGCTGGAATTACAAGTAAAGGAGAAAATAGATATGATGCTGTGGGTATGCTGGTTTCATTAAGATATCTATCATTATTGGCCACTGAATTAAAAAAGCCAATAGTTATATTAGTATCATGTGGAAGTAATATGGGTGCTCATACTGGTTTTGGAACAATAGATGAATATATAAATGCACTATCAAGACAGATTGGAGTAGTAGGTGTAGCTGGAACTGGAAATGAGGGAGATACAGACACTCATACAGAAGGAATAATTAATAAAACAGGAGATAGTGCAACTATAGAATTAAAAGTAGATAAAAATCAGCAAAATATTAATTTTCAAATATGGTTAAATAAGCCTAATGTTGCATCTGTTTCAATAATATCACCTTCTGGGGAAGTGATTGAGAAAATATCTCCAAAGCTAAAGTCAAAAGAGGACATAAAATTTATTTATGAAGGAACTGTAATGGCAGTAAATTATTCTATTCCAAATTATCTTAATGGAGATGAACTAATAACCATTAGAGCTAAGGGATTAAAGGAAGGAATATGGAGATTTATATTATATGGAGAATATATAGTTGAGGGAAAGTATTGGGCATGGCTTCCTCAAAAAAGCTTATTAGAAGGAGATACAAGATTTCTTAATCCTAGTCCTTATACAACTTTAGAAATACCATCAGGAGCTAGAACTGTTGTATCTGTAGCATATTATAATCAAAATAATGATTCAGTAGTAGGAGCATCTGGAAGGGGATTTTTAAGAAATAATCAAATAAAACCAGATATTGTAGCAGGGGGAATAAATGCAAAAATAATAAGACTTGATGGAAGTGTTGGAGTTGCTACGGGTTCTTCTGTTGCAACTTCAATAGTAGCTGGAATATGTGCACTTATATTACAATGGGGAGTAGTTGATGGTAATAATAAAAATATAAATGCAGAACAGATTATATCTTATATAGTTAGAGGAGCAAAGATGAGAAGTGGTGATTCATATCCTAATAGAGAATGGGGCTACGGAATGATAGATGTTAACAGGATATTTAATGCAATAAGAGGAGAATATTATGATAGTAGAGGCATTAATAATAATGAATATGAAATAGGAAATTTATTTATAAGAGAGCCTAATAAATTATATTGATTAAGAAACTTTGCCCTCTATAAGTGGTGGGTAGTTCATTATCACATAATAATAAATTATGCATAATTTATATAGTAATTAAGAAAATTAGGAGAAAACAATGCCTGATATAGGAAGATTAAAAGTTCAATGTTTTAATGGAGAAAGTTATATTCCAGTAGATAATTGCAATATAAGTATTCAGCCATCAAAGTCAGAAAGTTTAGGAACTACAACAACAAACTTAACAACAAATTCATCAGGGCTTACATCAACAATAGATTTATCAGCACCTCCATTAGCATATTCTCAAGAGCCAACAAATAATATGCCATATAGTTTATATGATATAAGAGTTGAAAGAAGTGGATTTGAAACAGTTGTTATTAGAGATGCTCAAATATTTCCAAATGAAACAGCATATCAAAGAGTAAATTTAATTGAAAGTAGTAATATGAGAGCTAGTAGAGCTGATGTTATAATTATTTTACCTAATACCTTATTTGGAAATTATCCAGCAAAAATTCCTGAAAATCCAGATAAGCCTTTACCACTTCCATCAAGTGGGGTAGTTTTGCCTCAGCCTGTTGTCCCAGAATTTATTACTGTTCACCAAGGAAGTCCTAATGATATTTCTGCTCCTAATTATAGAGTGCCTTATAAAGAGTATGTAAAAAATGTTGCTTCCTGTGAGATATATTCAACTTGGCCAGAATCAACTATAAGAGCAAATATATTTTGTATAATATCTTTTACATTAAATAGGATTTATACAGAGTGGTATAGAGGAAAGGGAAAAAATTTTGATATAACAAGCTCAACAGCCTATGACCATGCTTTTAACTACGGAAGAAATATTTATGATAGCATAGCTGAAATAGTAGATGAGATTTTTTCAACTTATGTAAGAAGATTTGGAAAGAAACAACCTCTATTAACACAGTATTGTGATGGAAAAAATGTAACTTGTCCTCAATGGTTAAGTCAATGGGGCAGTAAATACTTGGGAGACCAAGGAAAGGTTCCTTATGAAATTTTAACTTACTATTATGGAGATGATATAGAGCTTGTAACAGCAGACAGAGTAAAGGGAAGTCCTTCATCATATCCAGGCTATGATTTAACAGTAGGTTCAACAGGAGAAGCAGTTAGAATGGTTCAAGACTTTCTAAATAGAATTTCTCAAAACTATCCATTGATACCTAAGGTAGCTGTTGATGGAGTTTTTGGTCAATCAACAGCAGAAGCAGTAAGGGTATTTCAAAGTGTATTTAATCTTCCTCAAAATGGAATAGTTGATTATTCTACATGGTATAGAATATCAGATGTATATGTAGGTGTTACAAGGATAGCAGAATTAAGAGGAAACAGAATTTCTAAGTTTCAAAGTAGATATATATAAAGAAGCAAGGGGTAATTACTTTTTGTGCACCCCTTGAAGATTAAAATCTGGAACAAAATCAGTTGAATTACTTCCTTCATCTTGAATAAAACCATTAACAACACCAATATTAGTTGCATAATCAATTAAGGAATCATAATGTTTAGGATTTAACTTTTTATTTATTTCAGGATAATTACTTGCATTATACATAGGAATATATTGATTCATTAAGCTTATATAAACTTTATCACCAAAAGTATTATAAATTGTATCTATAACTTTTTTAGAGTCAAAAAGTAGTCCTGGAAGCATAAGGTGTCTTATGATAACTCCTTTTTCTATAAGTCCCTTTTCATTAAATTTAAGCTCCTTAGTTTGAGAAACCATTTCTTTAAGAACTGGCATGATATTTTCAAGGTAGTGAGGGGCACTAGAATATTTAATTGCATATTTATCATTAAAATACTTAAAATCTGGTAAATAAACATCTATATATCCATCTAACTCTTTTATAGCTTCTAAAGAGTCATAGGTATTTGTATTATATAAAATTGGTAAAGTTAGTCCATTAGCCTTAGATATGTCTAGGGCTTCTTTTATTTGAGGGATATAATGAGTTGGAGTAACAAGATTAATGTTATTAGCTCCTTTCTCTTGAAGCTCAAGAAATATTTCACTTAATCTTTCTATAGATACATATTCACCTTTAAATTCTTGGCTTATATCATGGTTTTGACAGAAAACACAATGAAGATTACAATGAGAAAAAAATACTGTACCAGAGCCTTTGCCAGATGAAATTGGGGGTTCTTCCCAAAGATGAAGAGAGGCTCGTGCAATTTTTACTTTATCAGAAGCTTTACAAAAACCTAATTCTCCATTTAATCTATTTACACCACATTTCCTTCTACATAGTTTACAACTTTCTAAAAGATTAGAATATTTCATTAAAGACACCTCATATTTAAAAATCTTATTAAATTATAATCCTATAATATGTTTGTATCAACAATTTCACACTTTTCTATGTTTAAAATAAAATATAAAACATTGAGATATAAATATTAAACTTAAAACTCCAAAAGCAGGATATAAAGTAGAAATTAAGTTAGTAAATCCTATCTGAGAAATTGGAAGGGCAAAAGCTAAAACAATAAATATTCCTTTTTTAAATTTAATATTAAAACTCTGCTCTAATGTTTTACTTATTGAATATACATCAGAGACTTCAGTAGAAAACATTTCAAGCCATATTATAACAAGTAAAAATCCCTGAACTAAAGAACCAAATCTTTCAGCAACAAATAAAAGAGGAATTTCATATTTATAAATATAAGGTTGATTAATTGTAAGAAGTAGATTTATTACAAAACAAAGTAGTGTTAACCCTAAAGCACCTAAAGAAATTCCCTTTATCATGGTTTTAGAGTCCTTCATTTCTGTACTTAATGGGACTAATACTCCAGAGGAACAAAGAGTATTATATCCAGCATATAAAATTGTTGATATTGCAATTTTAGATTTTTTAGGGGGAAAGCTCATTATATTTTCTAAAGAGAGCATGTCCTTACAAAGTAAAAAGTATAAAATAAATATTGTAGTCATTATTGTTATAAGACAAGGTACGATAAATGAATTTACTTCAATTAAGCCATTAGTACCTCTAAGAAGAAATATAACAGCACAAAAAAGCATTATTAAAGAACCAAGAATTTTAGGAATATGAAAAAATTGGTTTAATAAAGCCCCACTTCCAGCTAAAATTATGGAAGCACTTGAAATTAAGTATAGAGTTGTTATTACTCCAGTTAATTTTCCTAATATGTTTGGACTTATAAGTTTCATGGCTTCACTATAGGAATTTAAATTATTAGATATACTAATTTTAGAAAGTATTGAACCAATAATAACATAAAATACTCCACAAAATATAATTCCAATAAAGCTCTTATATCCAAATGAAGTAAAAAACTGAGTAATTTCTTTTCCAGAAGCAAGACCAGCACCCACAATAGTTCCTATAAAAACCACAGCAACCTGAAATATCTTTAGGGTTTCTTTTTTCAAATCAAACATCCTTTCAAAGAGTTTTTCTAATAAAAGTATATAAAAAGTAGCTTGTATTTATTCTATTTAAGGTATAAAAGAGATTTTATTGGGAAGACTATATAAAGTAATTTATGAAAGGAAATTGTATTATGAAAAGATTAATTTATATATTTATTCTAACCTTTATTTTAATGCTTGTAAGTTGTGGTGAAGATGAAAAAGAAAATATAGATTTTTTTGATATTCATAAAGCAAAGGATATTGGAAGTACATTTATGGAGAATATGGCTTATGGAACTATTGAGGATGTAGGAAGCTTATGTAGTGATAAGGTAAAAACAAGCAAAGAATATAATGAACTTATAGATAATAAAATAGGTGCATACAAAGTAGAAAAAACCATAGAGGGAGCAGATTATACTTATATAGATTATATTGCAATAAGAAAGGATAATGAAAATTTAAGAGCAGATTTAGATAACTTATCTATAAAAATTATCAAAAAAGATGAAACTTATTTAGTGGATGAAATAAAAGCAAAAAGTAATAAGGAAATTTATGTAGATAATAATATTTTAAGAATGCGAAATGAAGAAACAGGAGAAAATAATATTTTGCTAAAGCTAAAAGATTTACCTAAAGAGATGTACAGTAAAGGGTCTGATGTGATAGTTAATAAGAAAAGCATCAATAATAAAGAGTTTAGTAGAATTGCATTAAGCTTTAGTGGAGATAAAGTTGGAATAGCTTCAACAGATGGAGAAAACATAGCTTTGTTACTTGCAGAGGTAAAAGAAGAGAAGGATACATTAGGTCAAAATAATAGTGATGGTAATGAAGAAACTAATATAAATGATATAGAGAAAAATATTGAAGATGCATTAGAAGCACCCATAGTTAAAAAGCTTATAGAATATGATTTAATAAATAATGCAGAGGTTGAAGAGTTATTATTTTCAAATGATGATGGAGAGCTTATATTGCAGATAAAGCAAGATGGAGAAAGTTTTATAAAAATATATAGAAATAATACAGGTGAACTTATAGATTTAAACCTTGAAAAAGAATTTCCTAAAGAAAAATATACTTCAAAGATAAAATGTGTAAATGATAAAGGATTACTAGTTGAAGTGGAATCTAAAGATAAATCAAAGAAAAATGAATGTTTAATAGACTTAAAAGAAAATAAAATAAAAATTTTGCATTAAAAAATATCCATTGAAAAATCAATACCATTTTGCAATAATAATTATTAAATAAACCATTAGAGATGTTTAATAATAATGTATGGCTTTTTAGACAAAAGGAGATTTTTTGATGAAGGATTGGAATGGTAAAAGATATCATAGCCTAAATTATTTTTTAAGAAATAAATTTGGTGAAAAGGTATTTAAGATATCACTAGATGGAGGATTTTCATGCCCTAATAGAGATGGAACTATAAGTAGAGGTGGATGTGTTTTTTGTAGCGAAAAAGGCTCTGGGGATTTTGCAGGAAATAGATGTGCTACTATACATAAGCAATTTGAAGATATAAAGATTATGATGAATAAGAAGTGGAAAAATGGCAAATACATAGCTTATTTTCAAGCCTATACAAACACCTATGCACCCGTTGAAGTTCTTAGAGAAAAATATTATGAAGCACTTAAAGAAGAGGGAGTTGTTGCTTTAGCAATTGCTACAAGACCAGATTGCTTGCCAGAGGAAGTTTTAGATTTATTAGAAGAAATTAACAAGAAGTTTTATGTATGGGTAGAGCTTGGTCTTCAAACTGTAAATGATGATATAGCATTAAAAATAAATAGAGGTTATAAACTTGAAGTTTTTGAAGATGCTATAAAAAGATTAAAGCAAAGAAATATAGATTTTGTTGTTCATTCTATTTTAGGACTTCCTGGAGAAGATAAAACTGATATGATAAAAACAATAGACTATATTGCTCATTCAGGAGCTAAAGGAATAAAGTTTCATCTTCTTCATTTAATGAAAGATACTCCTATGGTAAAACTTTATGAAAATGGAGAACTAAAGTTTTTATCACAAGAAGATTACATAGATTTAATATGCAAAGGAATA
>JALFQD010000142.1 GCA_022785265.1 Clostridium sp.
AACAAATGATATAAATAAAAACTTAGCAATCATAAAAAAAGAACTTAATATAGGAAAAAGTTTTGATGTTATAGAGCGTGTTATTGATGTACATAAAAATAAATTCTATATGTTTTACCTAGATGGATTTATAAAAGATACCAACTTAGAATATGTTCGTCGTGATATGTATAATTTAAAACAAGATGATTTTGATACAATACACTCAGCTAATGATTTAATAGAAAAAGCCTTAAGCTCAATAGAAGCTTCTACAGAAAGTGATATTAACAACATAATAAAATTTATTTTATCTGGTCAAACAGCTCTACTTGGACCAAATTTCAAAGAAGCTGTAATTTTAGATTTTAGAACCTATCCTTCAAGGGGAGTAGAAGAACCTTCAAAGGAAAAAGTACTAAGAGGCTCTCATGATGGTTTTGTAGAAACTCTTGTGTCAAATACTGCCCTAATAAGAAGAAGAGTAAAAGACCCTAACTTAACATTTAAAATGTATACTATAGGCTCAATATCAAAAACAGATTTAGTTTTAGGATATCTAAATACAAAAGTAAAAAAAGATTCCCTAAAGAAAATAGAAAAACTCATTGAAGATTTAAAAATAAAATCTCTTACTTTAGGAGAGCAAAGCTTAATAGAAGTTATAAGTTCAAAATCAAATATAAATCCCTTTCCTAAAGTAAGATACACAGAAAGACCAGATGTTGCAGCTGCTCAATTAATAGAAGGCTCAATAATTATATTAATTGACAATACTCCATCAGCTTTAATAATTCCATCAAACATTTTTGACTTTATGCAATCAATAGATGATTATTATATGCCTGTATTTACAGGAAACTATTTAAAGCTTATAAGAAATCTTGTACTTTTGTTAAACTTATTCCTTACTCCTATATATGTTCTATTAAATAATAACCCGAACTGGTTTAATGGCTCATTAGAATTTTTGCTTCCTACAGAAGCCTATGTCATACCATTATTTTTACAATTTTTCATAGCAGAACTAGCAATAGATGGTTTAAAGTTAGCCTCTTTAAATACTCCTGATTCCTTAGGAACTTCTCTTTCAATTATAGGAGGACTAATTTTAGGAGACTATGCAGTAGATACAGGGTGGTTTACTCCCCATACAATTTTATATTCAGCAATAATAGCCCTTGCAAGCTTTGTTCAACCAAGTATAGAACTAAGTTTTGCTCTTAAATTTATAAGAATCATACTACTACTTCTTACAGGTTTTTTTGGGATTTATGGCTTTATAATTGGAATAATAATAAACTTTATAATATTAGCCTCCACAAAATCATTAACAGGTGAACCTTATTTATATCCACTATTTCCATTTAATTGGAATGCTTTAAAACATCTTTTATTTAGATGTGAAAAAGAAATATCAAAAAAGTAAATTCAAATATTGTATCTATAAATTAACCATTTACTAAAATTATCAAATTACATTTTTCTTATAAATTTTGATTGTTTTAAGATAATTATTTATTGTTTTTCAATAAATAATTATTGACTTTCTTATTTTGAAATAGTATATTATATAAAAAATACCATTTTCAATTTTAGGAGGTTCTTTATGATAGCACAATCTATTGCTTCATTTATTTTTTTATTATTTTTTTCATTAACACTTATTTTTATATTATTTGCTCCACTATATGCTTTAGGTAAATTTCTTATAGGATTTTCAAAATCAAATAATAAAATTATTAATAGGATAAAAAAATTCTTTAATAACTTTTTTCTTTATTCAATATATATTTTTATTGGAACTTTAAGTTGCATAATTTCTCTTATAAGAAATAATAGTGATGTTAAGGCTGGAAACCCTATAACAATTTATTCTAATAATTTAACTCCTTCAACTGTACATCAGTCAATATCATCACAAAGCACAATTAGTATTTTTATCATACTATTTTTAGGAATTATTTCATTTTTTATTTTAAAATGCTTTTCTGAGAAGCTATCTCCTATTATTTATGTTTTATTTAGCTCACTTTTAATTTTAAATGTTATTTTTACTATAATCTATATAATACAAGTATGGGGACATTTATCAGGTTTTAACATTTCAATGATGCTATTTGGTCTTATTACTTTAAACCTTTTTTACCTTGATGAATTAAGAACCTCCTTAAACCTTTATATAGAAAATGAACTTAATAATGATAGAGTCTATAAAAACAAACTTATTTTTACTTTAAGAAAATTTACATTAAACTTTAGAAACATAGCAATTACATGGGCTATTTTTCTATTCCCACTTGTTTTAATAATTCAACTTATATGCATTTTATTTGGACAAACTCCAACAAGCCTCATAGATGCTTTTTTACACACAAGTAGCTATAACCTTTCAAATATTCCTGCCCCTGAACCAATAATTCTTGAATATGATGGTCACTATTTATGCACTGTCTCTGTTAAAGGACATAAAAAATTGGTCAAGCCTTTAAGATATGGAATAAGACATGGACATAAAATAATGGTAAATAGACAACTTTTAATTGCTAATGCATTTGAAAATATATTAGAACAATATACTCCAAGACTTCATAAAATTATAAGAAACTTTTATGATAAATATGGCTACCCTTTAAGTAAACATATAAACACAAAACTATCTGCTGATATTATATATATTCTTATGAAACCATTAGAATGGATATTTTTATTTGTTCTTTATACTGTAGATAAACATCCAGAAGATAGAATAAATGTTCAATATAGTGAACTTAGGAAATAAAAATATAGACAGGCTGGTAAATTTAAAGCCTGTCTATATTTTTAAGATTTTCTTTTTTTCTTAAAGTCTCCTATCTCTTTCTTAAATTGTTTAATTGCATCTGGATATTTCTTTGATTTCATTCCTGGGAAAGCTTTTATAACACGTCTATGAACAAATTTATTAGGTACATCCATAAGTTCTTTTAATTTTTCTTCTGTGATAAATGCTTTTATCTTTTCTTCATTTAATAATTCTCTTACTCTTCCTTCCTTTATAAGCTGTAAAATCTTACTTCCTTTTTTGTTGTCTTCTTTCTTATTTTTAGCTATGTATTCATTACGAAGCTTAGCAAGTTCATCAAGTTGCATTTGACGATGTCCTGCCTTCTTGTTAATTTGTATTAATGCTTTTACAGTAATAAATACATCACAAATAAAATATATAACTAATGTTCCTGTAAATGTGATTAAAAACCATGCAGGAAGTCTGCTTAAAAATCCTTCTACTGCTGGATGAATAATTTCTACTGCTAATATAGATAGCACTCCAAAAAGAAGAGAATTCTTTAAACATACTCTTCCATTTAAATTAAAAGGATAGATTGAATAATCCCATAATTGAAGATTAAAAATCTTTTCTAATAAATAGCTTGTTATATATTCTACAATACTTGTAATAACTACACTTAATATAAATAATACCACTAAATCATCCTTATATTTCATAAAAATATCTATTACAAGCAATGCCCCTGTCCCATAAATAGGACAAAATGGCCCATTTAAGAATCCTCTATTAACAAACTTTTTATCATCAATAGAACAATATATAGTTTCACAGCCCCATCCTAAAAAGCTATATAATACAAAATATACAAATTGAACTAATATTGTATGCATTTTTTCACCTGTCTTTCATTAACTAATTAATAATTACTTTTTCCATAAGGAAGCTTTTTTATCAAATTCATCACTCCTTCTATTAGTTATTTTATTTCTTTTATTATATGTTATTGCTTAAATTTTGTAAATTATACCCTAACTAAAAAAAATATAATAATAAAATGATATAATTTCTTGAGAAAAAAACTGTACAATTAGCTTAATTTTAAAGCTAACTGTACAGATTATTTTATATTATTGGGAAATTATATTAATTACTAAACTATATATAACTCATTAAGTTTAGCCTTTTATACTATCTATCTTCTAAATCTTTGTACTCTTTATGTTCCATAACACTCATATAAGCTGGTCTTATTATCTTAGTAGCATTTATAAGTTCTTCAATTCTATGAGCACTCCATCCAACAATTCTTGCTATTGCAAATATTGGAGTATAAAGTTCTAATGGAAGACCAAGCATTGAATAAATAAATCCACTATAAAAGTCTATATTTATACATACTGATTTATGAGTATGTCTTCTTTCAGACACAAGCTTTGGTGCAATTTTTGCTACAAGAGCATATAATTCATACTCCTTTTCATATCCTTTTTCTTCAGATAGTTTCTTTACATAGCTTTCAAATATTTTAGCTCTTGGGTCTGATTTTGTATATATAGCGTGTCCTACTCCATAAATTAATCCTGATTTATCAAAAGCTTTTTTATCTAAAATATCTTCTAGATACTTTTTAACTTCCTCTTCATCTGTCCAATCTTTAACATTTCTCTTCATATCATCAAACATTTGCATAACCTTAAGGTTTGCCCCACCATGCTTTGGTCCTTTTAATGAGCCTAAGGCTGCTGCTATTGCAGAGTAAGTATCTGTTCCAGATGATGATACAACGTGAGTTGTAAATGTTGAATTGTTTCCTCCACCATGTTCTGCATGAAGAACTAAGGCAATATCTAAAATTCTTGCTTCAAGTTCTGTATACTTGCTATCTAATCTTAGCATATGTAAAATATTTTCTGCTGTTGAAAGCTCTGGTCTTGGTGTATGTATTACTAAGCTCTTTTCTTTATAGTAATAATTATAAGCATGATATCCATATACTGATAACAATGGGAATGTTGCTATAAGTTGAAGACTTTGACGTATTACATTTGATATTGAAATATCATTTGGATTTTCATCATAAGAATATAATGTTAATACACTTCTAGATAAAGTATTCATCATATCAAAGCTTGGTGCCTTCATTATAACATCTCTTACAAATGAAGTTGGTAAACTTCTATAATGAGCTAAAAGCTTTTTAAAATCTTCAAATTCTTTTTTGTTTGGAAGCTTTCCAAATAATAATAGGTATGCTGTCTCTTCAAAACAAGGATAATTTCCTCTTATTGCTCCATCTACAAGTTTTTCTACAGGAATTCCTCTATAAAAAATTTCTCCTTCAATTTCAACAGTTTCTCCATTTATTTCTCTTTTACCATTAACTTCAGATATCTCTGTTAATCCTGTTAACACGCCTTTTCCATTTATATCTCTTAGCCCTCTATTAACTTTATGCTCTATATAAAGTTTAGGATCAATTGAACTATTATTTTTACATATTTTTTCTAGTTCTTTTATTTCTGGTGTAATTTCTGAAAATGCATTCTTGCCATTTACCATTTCTCCTCACCCTCCCCAAATATTTTTAAAAATTATTATAATTATATCACAAATCCCAATAATTTTTCATATTTTATTAATTAATTTAAAAAAATCATATTTTATTCATCTTTATTTAATTTTTTAATTATTTCTATTAACATGTACACTCTTTTGAAAGGTGTTACAAAATATAGACCATCGCATATCCCTTTAAGCTTTTTTCCTATTTCTACAGCAATTTCTATACCAGTTTCTTCTGCCTCTTCCTTTGTCATATCCTTAGAAAATCTATTTATTATTTTTTCTGGAATATTAACACCTGGAAGTTCATTATTTAAAAACTGTGCATTTTTATAGGTTACAATAGGAAGTATTCCACCTAATATTTTTGTGTTTGTTCTTTCCTTAACACTTTTTAAAAACTCAATTGTTTCATCATCATAAATTGGCTGAGTTAAGAAAAAAGAAGCTCCATTATCTATTTTTTTAAGCATTCTATTAAATTCTGCTTCCTTATTTATTACATTAGGATTAAAAGCTCCTCCTATAAGAATTTCATCTCCTTTAAATATCTGTTCATTTGTATCTTTAATTAAATTTATAAGCTTAAAAGAATTTAAATTAAAAACATTTTTAGTTTCTACCTTATTTGCATCTGAAACAGGGTCTCCTGTAATAGCTAGGACATTTCTTATATTTTCAATATGCCCTGCAAGAATGCTTGACCTTATAGCATTTGTATTTTTGTCTCTACAACATATATGAGGCATTGCTTCAATTCCAATTTCTCTTTTTACTTTAGATGCTATTAATACAGAATCTGCCCTTACCCTAGACATTGGTGAATCTGGAATAGTTACTAAATCTATGCCATTTTCCTTACAAAGCTTTGCCCCATTCATAAGTCCAGATATATCTGTGTCCATAGGTGCAGAAAGCTCTATTACTGTTACAAATTTATTATTTTCAAGCTTTTCCTTAAAGGCATTATGAACCTTATTTTTAACTTCAAGTTTTTCTTCTTTTTTATATGGAATTTCTATTTTTTTATTTATTATTTTTGATGAAATTCCTTTTATATATGAAGGCTTAGTTCCACAACATCCTCCAATAATAGACACTCCTAAAGATTTAATCTTCTCTATCTTTTTTGCAAAATAGTCTGGATTATTAGTATAAACTGTTCGTTCTTGAATAACCATAGGATATCCTGCATTAGGAAGTGCTGAAATTATATTTCCTTTAAAATCAATATCTTTTAATATTTCATAAACAGAGGTAGGTCCCATAGCACAGTTTAATCCATAAGCATCAATAGATTTTAATGTGCTTATCTCTTCAAATATTCTGTTTATACTTATTCCATCTCTTGAAAATCCATCAGGTTTTATTGCAAATTGAGTTAAAATAAAGCTTTCTGGACTTTTTTCTTTTATGTATTCTGTTATTTCTTTAATGTTTACAGTATTACTTAAAGTTTCTAAAACAAATATATTAATATCATTTTCTAAAACGCAGTCAACTACGAATTTAAGTTCTTCTAAAACCTTTTCTTCTTCGTCTTCTAATCCCTCTATTCTTATTGGGCCTATACTTGCTCCAATATAAACCTCTTTATCTTTTACGCACTCTTTAGCTATATTTATTCCTTTTGTTATTATTTCTTTAACCTTTTCTCTAGAAATTTCAAGAGTTAAAGCATTAGCTGAAAATGTATTTGTCCTTATAAGCTTAGCTCCTGCTTCAATATATTCACTATGTATTCTTTTTATAACTTCCTCATTATTTATATTAGCAAATTCACAATATTCTGCATCATTTC
Source organism: Clostridium sp. (assembly GCA_022785265.1). Taxonomy (GTDB): domain Bacteria; phylum Bacillota; class Clostridia; order Clostridiales; family Clostridiaceae; genus Clostridium. The sequence continues at coordinate 7,116 of JALFQD010000142.1, forward strand.
CTGTAATTTCAGAATAATATGTTCCCATAGCTCCATCACATATAAGAACATTATTCTTTAAATATTCCTTTAATGTTTTCAAAATTTCAACCCCTTTTATCTTAAACATACTTCTCATATATTACTAATTTATTTATATTATACTAAACTTAAAAATTAGTCAAGAAAAGGTAAGATTTCTCTTACCTAAAAATCTCTTTTATAAGATTTAGCTTACCCTTATATGGAGGATAAGTTATTTTTAAATTTGGTTTATTTTTTTTCTTTAATATACTTTTTTCATGAGAAAAAGTCTTAAAACTATACTCTCCATGATAAGCTCCAAATCCTGAATTTCCAACTCCACCAAAGGGAAGATTATGATTTATAAGATGACTTATTGTATCATTTATACAAGCTCCTCCAGAAGAGATGGAAGATAATACTAATTTCTCATGTTCTTCATTAGTTGTAAATAAATATAATGCTAATGGTTTAGGTCTTTTTCTTATTTCATAAATTACTTTATTAATATTATTATAACCTATTATTGGAAGAACTGGTCCAAAAATTTCCTCATTCATAGAAGCTCCTTGCCAAGAAGGAAGCTCTAATATAGTAGGTTCTATGTAGTTTTCTTTATAATCTGTTCTTCCTCCAAAAACAATATATTTTTCATCTTCATCTAATATATGTTTTATTCTATAAAAATGTTTTTCATTAACTATACGACAAAAATCCTTGCTTTTTTGTATATCTTCTCCATAAAAATCTTTAATAGCACCTTTAAGTTCTTCAATAAGTTTATCTTTTATAGATTCATGTGCTAAAAGATAATCTGGTGCTACACAAGTTTGTCCTGCATTAAGAGTTTTACCCCATATTATCCTCTGTGCTGCTATTTTTAAGTCTGCACTTTCATCTACAATAACAGGACTTTTTCCTCCAAGTTCTAATGTTACTGGTGTTAAATTTTCTGAAGCTGCTTTCATTACTATCTTTCCTACTCGCTCACTTCCTGTAAAAAATATATAATCAAAGTTCCCATGAATTAATTCATTACTTATTTTTTCCTCTCCAATGATAGCCCTTATATATTCACTACTAAAAGTAAAAGAAATCATCTCTTTAAGAACTTCTGAAACATTTGGAGTTAATTCTGAAAGCTTTAAAACAACACAGTTTCCTGCTGCTATTGCTCCAATTAAAGGCTCTAAAACAAGATGAACTGGATAGTTATAAGGTCCTATTATAAGAACAGTTCCATAAGGTTCTCTTACAATATAGCTTTTTGATGGAAATAAATAAAAAGGAGTTTTCTCCTTCTTAGGCTTTGCCCATTTTTTTAAGTTTTTAATAGCATTACTAATACTATTTAATTCAAAGCCTATTTCACAACAATAGCTTTCAAACCTACATTTACCTAAGTCCTTTTTTAATGCCATAGTTAATTTATTCTCATAAGCTTTTAATGACATTTTCAACTTATTAAGTTGCTGAATACGAAAATCAATATCTAAAGTTTTATTTGAAAGAAAAAACTCATTATGTTCTTTTATTATATTTTCAACAAACATGACATTCACCCCATTAGTATGGTTTAGTATTATTATAACTTCTTTTTTCACAAAATTACAACAAATATTTAACAACATATAAATAAATTTGATAAATTAAACTTGTTTCAAAAATAGTTATATTATCAGAAGTAATATAAAAAAGACAGAATAAATATATTATTTCACTCTTCTCCTTAATAACTATAAGTCAAGATAAAACAATATATTCACTCTGCTCTAACTAAATAAAAGCGAAGTAATTATTAATAATTATCTTAGTTTTCTCTTTTATAAAATGGAAGTTCACTATTTATTACATGTACTCCTATAGAACTTGATAAGTCAAGCTCCATAAATTCAACATAGTTTCCATCTTCTAAAGTGCCTTTTACAGCTATTGAAGCTTCTCTAACAAGGTTTTCCATATCTCCTTCTGTATCAACAATTACTAATGAATGTGGTCTATCTTCCCCATTAGAATACTCTACTAAGAAAGCTGTTCTCACATCTTTATTTCCTTCAAAATAAGATTTTAATGTATTTACAAGTTTTTCTGGATAAACTCTTGGTTTTCCTATCATAATTTGCTGGTCTTTATTTATAGCTGTCTTTTTTACATTAAATAAATTACCATTAAGCATATCTTCAATTTCTTGAGGAACAAAAGGCTTAGCATGTTCTGAAAATGGATTTAATATGACATTTTTTCCTCTTACTAAGTTAAAGTACCACTTTCCTGGTCCTTCTACATATCCTACATTATGCTCTGGGAATGCTTTTCTTATTTCTTCAACACTTGTGAAAACTGGAAAAAACTCTACTCCATTTTGATTTTTTAATGTAAGAAGTCGCACCTTGTTATCCTTAACATAGTTTCCATCCTTTATATCCTCATCACTATCTATAGGAACTATAGCACATACCTTTTCTTCTAATAATGTCTTATAAAATTCTATTCTTTTTCCTGGTTCTTTTATTGCTTCCTCAAATATTTTTTCTAATTTGTTCATTACTTTACTACCCCTCCACATTTTAGGTTCATTACCTTAACACGTTATTACATAAATAATTTTATCATTTATTGTTTATTTATTCAATGTAAATGTTTTTTCTAAAAAAAGTTAAAAAGCTTAACAAAACTTCAAAATTGTTAAGCTTTTCATGTTAATTTTGAGAAGATTTTAGTCTGATTTTCTATTAAATTTTATGCTTCTTTAACATCTTTTTTTAATATTGCAAGTAATATCATTCCTACAATAGAACCAATTGCAACTGCTGCTAAGAATCCAAATGGATTTCCTATAACTGGAGTAACAAATATTCCTCCATGAGGTGCTCTTAATGTACATCCAAATAAAGCTGTTAATCCTCCTGCTATTGCTGAACCTACTACACAAGAAGGAATTACTCTTGCTGGGTCTGAAGCTGCAAATGGAATTGCACCTTCTGTTATAAATGATAATCCCATAATATAATTTGTTATTCCTGATTTTCTTTCATTTGCTGTAAATTTCTTCTTAAAGAATGTTGTACATAAAGCTATTGCAAGTGGTGGGACCATTCCGCCTGCCATTACAGAAGCCATTATTACATAATTTCCTGATGTTAATGATGCTGTACCAAATACATAAGCTGCTTTATTAAATGGACCACCCATATCTATTGACATCATTCCACCTAATATTAATCCTAAAACTACACTGCTACTTTCTCCCATTGAATTAAGTGCATTTGTCATTAAGTTATTTAAAGCTCCAACTGGAGGGTTTACTATATATGTTATAATTACACCAATTAATAATATTCCAAACACTGGGTAAAGTAATGTTGGTTTTAACCCTTCTAAACTATCTGGTAAATAATCAAATAACTTCTTAAGACCTAATACAACATATCCTGCTATAAAACCTGCAAGTAATGCACCTAAAAATCCTGAACCTCCACTATTTGCTAAAGCTCCTCCAACAAAGCCAACAGCTAAAGCTGGTCTGTCACCAATACTCATTGCAATAAATCCAGCTAATATTGGAAGCATAAATCCAAAGGCAGTATCTCCTGTTGTTTTAAAGAAAGCTGCAAGAGGAGTATTTTTACCAAAATTACTTGGGTCAATACTATAATCATCTAATAAGAAAGCAAGAGCTATTAATATTCCTCCACCAATAACAAATGGAAGCATATTAGATACACCATTCATTAAATCTTTATAAAATTTTCTTCCTAAGCTTTCCTTCTCTTGAATTTCCTCTTCATTACTTCCTCCTGAAGATTTTGCATCTGCATGATAAATTGGAGCTTTTCCGCTTATTGCTTCATTTATAAGTTCTTCTGCTTTATGTATTCCATTAGCAACCTTAGTTTGAATAACTCTCTTGCCATCAAATCTATTCATTTCAACCTTTTTATCTGCTGCAACTATTATACATTCACATTCTTCAATTTCTTTTTTAGTTAAAACATTCTTAGCTCCTCCAGAACCATTTGTTTCAACCTTTATTGAAATCCCCATTTCTTTTCCTTTATTTTCAAGGCTTTCTGCTGCCATATAAGTATGTGCAATACCTGTTGGACAAGCTGTAACTGCCAAAACTCTATAACCTTCTTTTGGTTTTTCTGTTTCTTTTGGTTCATCTGGGAATTTTTCTGTTTCCTTATCATCAATAAGCTTTAAATATTCTTCCTTACTTTTTGCATTTATTAAACTTTCTCTAAAACTTTCATCCATAAGAATTGTAGATAATCTTGCTAAAACCTCAAGGTGAAGATTATTTGCAGATTCTGGTGCTGCTATCATAAAAAATAATTTTGCAGGAGCTCCATCTAAAGAATCGTAATCAACTCCCTCACTTACTACCATTGAACTAAGCCCTGGATTTTTTACTGCCTTTGTTTTAGCATGTGGAATAGCAATTCCATCTCCAATTCCTGTTGTACTTAAAGATTCTCTTTCAAGGACCTTATTTTTGTATTCCTTTTTATCATTTAAATTTCCAGAATCATCCATTAAATTAACTAATTTATCTATAGCTTCATCTTTTGAAGAAACTTTAACATTTAAAGCTATTCCTTGTTTTTTTAGTAAATCTGTAATTCTCATATTAATTCCTCCTTTAAAAATTAATTCTTTTTAATATTTTTAATCCAAAAATTTACTTACTATAATTCTTTTAATAATCTTTCTACTTCACATTTTTTTGCAAGTTCTTCTGAAAAGGCACTAGCACTTCCTGTGGCAACTCCCATTTTAAAAGCTTTATTTAAATCATTTTCATTTAAATATCCTGCTATAAATCCAGCTACCATAGAATCTCCTGCACCTACTGAATTTTTAACTACTCCCTTTGGTACACCACTTTTAAATATCTCTCCATTTTCTGATAAGAATATTGCACCATCACCAGCCATTGATATAAGTACATTTTTAGCTCCCATCTCTAAAAGCTTTTTACCATAATAAATTATTTCATCATCATTTTTAAGCTCTACATTAAACATTTCACCTAGTTCATGATTATTAGGTTTAATCAAAAATGGTTTGTATTTTAAAACTTTTAAAAGTAAATCCTTTGTTGCATCTACCACTATTTTTATATTTTTATCTTGAAGAAAAGCCATTATTTTTTCATATATATCTGATGGAAGAGAAGATGGTATGCTTCCTGCTAAAACTAAAATATCTCCACTTTCTAAAGTATTAAGTTTTGAAAAAAGTTTATCTAAAGCTTCCTTTGTTATATTAGGACCATTTCCGTTAATTTCACTTTCTTCATCAGATTTCATTTTTACATTTATTCTTGAAAGACCTTCATTGAGCTTGATAAATTCTGAATAAATTCCATTTTTACTAACTCTTTTTTCTATTTCCTCTCCTGTAAAGCCTGCTATAAAACCTAATGCTTTACTTTCATAACCTAAATTGCTAAGAACTATTGATACATTAATTCCTTTTCCTCCTGCATATATGTCTTCTCTTGTTGTTCTATTTACAGCTCCTAATTTAAAATTATCAACCTTCACTATATAGTCTAATGAAGGATTAAATGTTACTGTATAAATCATAAATCATCCACCTCCACAATATTTTTATTATTCATAAATTCTTTTTCATTCACTTTAGTTGTGATAATTATAGCTTTATCCAAACTTCCAAAAGTTATAGATGATATTTTATTAAATTTTGAAGCATCTGATAAAACATATACTTTTTTACTTCTATTTATTGCTTCCTTTTTAAGAAGTGCCTCATTAACATCTGGAGTTGTAAATTCTGCTTTTAAATCTATACCATTTGTCCCTATAAAACATTTTGTAAAATTATATTTTTTTATATTGCTTACTGCTTCAATACCTATTATTGCTTCTGTAGAAAGTTTAATCTGTCCTCCTAAAATAAAAGCTTCCAATCCTTTTTGAACAAGCTTTTTTGCATGTACAATTCCATTAGTTACATACACTGCTTTTTTTTCATTAATATAATCAATCATAAGTTCTGTGGAAGTTCCTGCATCTATATATATGAAATCACCTTCTTCTATTAGTGAAGCTGCAAATTTTCCTATTCTTTTCTTTTCATCTACATTTAATGTATGCTTTATTTTTACATCAAGCTCTTCATTGTTATAATCTTCTTCTAAAAAAGTTGCTCCTCCATGTACCTTATTAAGCTTTCCCATTTTACTTAAAGAAGTTAAATCTCTTCTTACTGTAGATTCTGAAATATTCAATTCTTCTACAAGTTCACTAACTGTTACAGATTTCTTTTCTTTAAGTATATCTAATATTAGTTTAAACCTTTCTTCTGTTAACATTTTCATCACTTCCTTATATTTATAATACAATCATTTTCAATCAAAGTCAATCATTTTTAATCATATTTTTTAAAAAAATAATCATATTCATTCACATATTACTTCCATAAAAAGAGGTAAAAAAAGCATATATAATAATTTCCTATAGAATAAAAAATAAAGTAGGAACTACATTACATAGCTCCTACTTTATTTAACTATATTCCCATTGGAATTCTAAATACAAAGAATCCTATTAATACTATTGTCCATACTATTAAAAATGCTATTGAATATGGCAACATAAGTTTTATCATATCTCCTAAAGTATATTCTGGTTTATATTTTTTCATAAACACAAGAATTATACCTGCATATGACATAAGAGGTGATATTACATTAGTTGAAGAATCTGCTATTCTATATGCTGCTGATACTATATCTGGTGTTAATGCATTGTTTACTTGATATAGCATTGGAATAAATATTGGTCCTAAAAGCATCCACTTTGAAGTAAGACCTCCAACAAATAAATTTATTATAGCTGTTACTATTATAAAGCCTATTAAAAGTAATATTGGATATTTAGAAAGTCCTAAAACTTCTAATCCCTTAGCTCCTAAATAAGTTATATATGTTCCAATATTTGAATAGCTTAATAATGCTAAAAAGTTATATGATATAAATGTTAAAACTAAAATATATCCCATATTGCTCATTTGATGAGCTAAGCCTTTTACAACATCAATTGCTTTATTAAACTTCTTAACCTTTATTCCATAAACTAATCCTGGAACAAAGAAAGCAAAAGTTATTAAAAGAATTATATTATCCATTACTGGCTTTACAGTAGCACCCTTATCATCAGTATAAGGAGCTAATGGTCCATAAGCTAATACTACTATTATTATTAGGGCTATTACTAACCCTAAAGCTGACCACTTTAATGCATTATTTTCTTCATTTGAAACTGTAAAATCTTCCATATCTTCTGGAATCACATAGCTTTCATTTTCTAATCTTGGTTTTATTACTTTTACTGTAACAAAATACCCTACCACTGCAAGAAGAATTGTTGATACAACAATGAATTTATAATGCATTGTTGGTGCATTTAAGGCTTCTCCTAAAATGTTAGTAAAAGGGACTCCTTGGCTTTCTGCAAATATTTTAGCATTACTTCCAACTATAACATCTATAGGAGTACCAGGAATAAGATTTGCACTAAATCCAGCAGAAACCCCTGCAAAAGCAGCTGCCATACCTATTAAAGGATTTTTTTTAAGACCAACATATAAAAGTCCTGCAAGTGGTACTAAAATTATATACCCTGCATCTGTAGCTATACTGCTCATAATTCCTAAAAACACTAAAATTATTGGAAGAAATTTATCTGATACCTTTAATCCTATTTTTTTTATAACAGTTGCTAGAAGTCCTGATTCTTCTGCAAGACCAACTCCAAGCATTACAACTAATATTGTACCTAAAACTCCTCCACCATAGGCAAGCCAGTTTGTTACTAAAGCATTATCTAATATCCATCTAAAGTTTTCTGCCTTAAACATATTCTTAACTTCATAGAAAATTGTTGTTCCATCACCAGATAATGTTTCAAATGACATTCCACCCATAAAAATGGTTAATATCATTGTAAGTGCAAAGAGAAATGCAAATATTATAACTGGGTCAGGAATTTTTTTACCTGCTCTTTCAATGAAAGAAGCTCTTTTGTTCTCTTTTTTTGACATAAAAATGCCCCCTTTTTTATCTTTTGTATTTTTCTTT
>JALFQD010000153.1 GCA_022785265.1 Clostridium sp.
CAGGAGTTGAATTTAGAAATTTATTTAATATAAATTCAGCAAATTTTACATTAAATATTGTTGAAAATGAAGTGATTATAAATTGTACAGGTTATGGACATGGAGTAGGAATGAGCCAATGGGGAGCGAACATAATGGCTAAGGAAGGAAAAAATTATAAAGATATATTAAAACATTATTATTCAGGAGTAAATATAGAAAAAGTTATATTAGAAGATTAATTATTAGGAATTTTAATATAAGGTGTTAATTATTATTTTGTCTTTTAGTCAATAGACTTAAAAACAAAATAATAATTAACACTTTTTTTATTCAATATGAAGTAAGTTTAAAAAAGAAAAATGTAAAAATTTGAAGAACTAAAATAATGGAAATAATGTATTAATTTTTATTTACTGGACAGAATACATGAAGGAGGTGTTTATATGGACAAAAATTATAAACAAAGAGCAAAAAGATTTTTCAATAAGGAGGGCTTTTATATTGTATTGCTTCTTTGTATATGTATAACTGCCATAGTAGCAACTATTTCTTTCAAAAAATCTCATAGTGTGAAAGAAACAAGCAAAATTGAAAATATACAAGAAGAAAAAATTAATTCAAAAGAAGAAAATGGAGAGGACATTGCTTTAGAAAATGAAACTACAGAAATGCAAAATGCTGAAAGAGCAGAAAATATAACAAAATCTGTAGATGAAGCAAAGGCTGTTTCAACATCAACAGAAGTTAAATTTTTCAAACCAGTAGAAGGAAAAGTATTAAGAGGGTATACATACCCAAAACCAGTTAAATTTAATGAAACAACTCAAAGAAGCATAAGAGGAATTGATATTGAAAGCAAAATAGGTACAGAAGTAAAATCAGCAGCAGAAGGAATTGTGGAAAAAGCTGAAAATACAGGTGTGGAAGATGGAGTCGTAGTTGTTATAAAACATGCAAATGGTATAAAAACAAAATATTGCAATTTATCAGAAGATTTATTAGTAAAAGCAGGTGACAAAGTAGAAGAAGGTACTGTTATTGGAAAGATTGGAGAAAGTGCAAGGTTATTCAATAAAGATAACTTTGGAGAACATTTAAACCTTCAAGTATTGAATTCTGAAAACGAACAAATGGATCCATTAAAATATTTTGCATATAAAACAAACTAACAAAAAATAAATATTAATCAGTCATTCTATATGAAAAAATGACTGATTAATAAGGCATTTAAAGGCTAGTAATTGCATAAATATAAATTATAGATGATTAAGGAGGGTAGCGTTTTGAAAGACTATATTGAAGAAAGGGTATTAGAAGTGGCAGAGTATATAATTAGTTCAAAAGCTACAATAAGGAAGACAGCTAAGGTGTTTGGAGTAAGTAAAAGTACTATCCACAAAGATATGACAGAAAGATTGCCTAAAATAAATCCAGCAATTGCAGAGCAAACTCATAGTATATTAGAATTAAATAAGGCAGAAAGGCACATAAGAGGCGGAAAAGCTACACAATTAAAATATAAGGCTATTGATTAACAATACTATTCCATATATAATTAATAAGTATAAATAAAAGTATTTATGTAATATATTAAAATATGGGAGTGGAAAGAATGTTTTTTTGGAGAATGGGGGCCGATTTAGGTATTGATTTAGGAACAGCAACTGTCTTAATATATGAAAAAGGAAAAGGAATTATATTAAGAGAGCCATCAGTAGTAGCAATAAATAAAAATACTAATGAGGTTTTAGCTGTTGGAGAAGATGCTAGAAAAATGATAGGAAGAACTCCAGGTAATATAATTGCTATACGTCCACTAAGAGATGGTGTAATATCTGATTATGATGTTACTGAAAGAATGTTAAAAGAATTTATTAAAAAAGCAATTAAAAAGAAAAATATAACAATGCCTAAAGTAATAGTTTGTGTTCCATCAAAAGCAACAGAAGTTGAAAAAAGAGCAATTATAGATGCTACTAAAAATTCTGGAGCCAAAAGAGTACATTTAATTGAAGAACCATTAGCTGCTGCTATTGGCGCAGGATTAGATATATCTAAGCCAAATGGAGTTATGGTAGTAGATATAGGTGGCGGAACATGTGATATTGCAGTAATATCTTTAGGTGGAGTAGTTGAAAGAGAGTCAATAAAAGTTGGTGGAGATGTTTTTGATAGGGCTATAATTAAGTATGTGAGAAATAAGTACAAAATAATGATTGGTGAAAAGACATCTGAACAATTAAAAATAAATGTAGCATCTGTATTTAAAGGTTCTAGAAATATATCTGATTC
>JALFQD010000157.1 GCA_022785265.1 Clostridium sp.
GATTTTATAAAAGATTCATATGGCAAATTATTTGTGTTAAAGGATTTTTCTATAGGATTAAAGTTTATATTGGATTCCATATCACTTCTTAAATCATCTAAAGCATCAATAAGATAAATCCATTTTCCAAAGCTATATCCAAAACTATAAAGATTATCTCTAGTTAATGAGTTATCTTCATTAATTTCATAAGGATATTCCTTCAAAATTCTTCCTATTATATCTCCAAATGGATGGCAGATTTCATCTAAAGAATATTTAGAGGAACTTTTTTCTATATCATGAAGCTTAGTTAAATTGTCATTTAAAATGCTATCAATATTTTTAAAAGTAACTTTTTTATAATAAGGATAAAGTATTTTTAATAATAAGCTCGATATTATTGTTTTATTATCTAGTTTATCATCAAGCAGTTTATAATAAAGTAAGGATATATTTAAATCTGAAGCATAGCTTATAACATTAGAATAAAAAAACTCTCTTTTTTCTAGCGGATGTCTTATACAGGAGGAGGTAAAACTTTTAGAGTTTTTTGGGCTTAATCCATCAAGAAGTATAGCAAAGAAAGTAGTGTCATAATTTAATCCAAGTCTTGGGATATTGCCAAATTTATTTTTTATTTCAGAACATATACTACAATAATATGTTCTGAATTTATCAAAATCCTTTACTTTAAGTTCATTTTTTAAAGGGATTATATACCCAAACATTAATGCTTTCCTCCTAGAAGATATTTAACAAAACTTCTAAAAGCATTATATGAAAGAAAAGAAAAAATGTTATTACTTTCCCATACTTGACATAAATTCCTGAAATGATATTATTAAAATAGTTGATTATTAAGTATTTAAAGGAGTTTTTATTGATGACACTAGATAAGTTTGAAAAAGCATATGAAACAGTTCAAAAAGTTATTTTAGAAACAAAGTTAATTTATAGTGACTATTATTCAGACCTTACAGGAAATAAAGTTTACTTAAAGCCTGAAAACATGCAAAAAACAGGAGCATATAAAATAAGAGGAGCTTATTATAAAATAAGTACTTTAACAGAAGAGGAAAGAAACAGAGGGCTTATAACAGCATCAGCAGGAAATCATGCTCAAGGGGTTGCTTATGCAGCAAAGGCTTATAATGCAAAGGCAGTAATAGTTATGCCAACTACAACTCCTCTTATAAAGGTAAATAGAACAAAAGCATATGGAGCAGAAGTTATATTATATGGAGATGTCTACGATGAAGCATGTAACTATGCTTTAAAACTAGCAGAAGAAAAAGGATATACTTTTATCCATCCATTTGATGATTTAGATGTTGCAACAGGACAAGGGTCAATAGCAATGGAAATTATAAAAGAACTTCCAACAGTTGATATTATTTTAGTACCAATTGGAGGAGGTGGACTTGCAACAGGAGTATCAACTTTAGCAAAGCTTCTTAATCCAAACATAAAAGTAATTGGTGTAGAACCAGCTGGAGCAAATTGTATGCAAGCTTCATTAAAAGCAGGGGAAGTTGTAACCCTTCCAAATGTGGATACAATAGCAGATGGTACAGCAGTAAAAACTCCTGGAAGTAAAATATTCCCTTACATACAAGAAAATATTGATGACATAATAACAGTAGATGATGAAGAACTTATAGTTGCATTTTTAGATTTATTAGAAAATCACAAAATGCTTGCAGAAAATTCAGGACTTCTAACATTAGCAGCTCTTAAGCATTTAGATGTTAAGGATAATAAAATTGTATCTATAATAAGTGGAGGAAATATGGATGTTATTACCTTTGCTTCATTAGTACAACATGGACTTATAGCAAGAGAACGTATATGTACAGTTTCTGTACTTCTTCCAGATAAGCCAGGAGAATTAACTAATGTATCAAAAGTAATTGCAGAAGCACAAGGAAATATAATTCAACTTGAACACAATCAATTTGTAAGCATAAATAGAAATAGTGCAGTTGAATTAGATATTACAATGGAAACATTTGGACATGAACACAAGGTTCAAATATTAAAAGCTCTTAAAGATAATGGATACAAGCCAAAACTTGTACAATCAAAAAGAATATATCAATAAAATAAATTTAAAAATACATGTTATTAGGAGGATTTAATAATGGAAAAAGAAATAGTTTATACAGATAATGCACCACAAGCTATAGGACCATATGTGCAAGCACAAGTTATAGGAGATTTTGTTTTTACTTCAGGACAAATTCCACTAGTTCCTGCAACAGGAGAATTAGTTACTGAAATTAAGGCAGCTACAAAGCAAAGTTTAGAAAATGTTAAGGCTATATTAGAAGAAGCAGGAAGCTCTTTAGATAAAGTTGTTAAGACAGTAGTTTTCATAAAGAATATGGATGATTTTGCTTTAGTTAATGAAGTTTATGGACAATACTTTGTTAATAATAAGCCAGCAAGAAGCTGTGTAGAAGTAGCAAGATTACCTAAAGATGCATTAATTGAAATTGAAGCTATTGCAACAAAGTAATAAAGTATTATTTTGCTTTTTTAAAAGTACTTAGTTTAAGTAAACACAAGGTAATAAGTTAACTTACTAAAAAATTTAAAAAGCTGCCTACAATTTATAAGGCAGCCTTTTTTTCACACTTAAAAAAAGGGGGAAAAAATATGAGTACAAATAAGACTAAAAGAAAAAGTATTTTTAGAATTATTTTTGGAAGAACAACAGTGATAGCATTACTTCTTGTAATTCAAATTGGAATTCTTATATTATCTTTTAAGTGGTTAGCAGGTTATATGACTTATATTTATGGAGGGTTTACTCTCTTAACAGCAATTCTTGTAATATATATTATAAACAAAGAAGGCAATCCAACTTATAAGCTTGCATGGATGATACCTATTTTGATATTCCCTGTTTTTGGAGCATTATTTTATTTATTTGTTCAACTCCAAATAGGAACTAGACTTATAAATCTTAGATTAGGAAATAATATAAAAAAGACTAAAAAGTTTTTAAAACAAAACAAAGACTTAATGGAAGAGATTAAAAAGGATGATAAAAAGGTAGCCAATCTTGCAAACTATATGAATGAATATGGTGGATATCCAATATATAAAAATACTTCTGTAAAATATTTTCCTTTAGGTGAATATAAATTTGAGGAAATAAAAAAACAACTAGAAAAAGCAAAAAGATTTATATTTTTGGAATATTTTATTGTAGAAGAAGGTTTAATGTGGGACTCTATATTAGAAATTTTAGAGAGAAAGGTTAAAGAAGGAGTAGAAGTAAGATTTATGTATGATGGTACTTGCTCTTTAATACTTCTTCCTTATAATTATCCTAAAAAGATGGAGAAAATGGGAATAAAGTGTAAAATATTTAGTCCAATAAAACCAGCTTTATCTACTTATCAAAATAATAGAGACCATAGAAAGATATTGGTTATAGATGGCAATGTAGCTTTTACTGGAGGAATAAATCTTGCAGATGAATATATAAATAAAAAAGTTGTTTATGGTCATTGGAAGGATATAGGAATTATGCTTAAAGGAGAAGCTGTTAAAAGCCTTACTTTAATGTTTCTTCAGGTATGGAATATTAATTCAAAGGAAGAAGAGGATTATGGAAAATATATATCTAATGCTAGAGAAGAAGATGCAGAAGGTTATGTAATGCCTTATGGAGATAGCCCAGTTGATAATGAAAATGTTGGAGAATTAGTATATATGGATATTATAAATACTGCTAAAGATTATGTTCATATAATGACTCCATATTTAATTTTAGATAATGAAATGATGACAAGCTTAAAATATGCTGCAAAATCAGGAGTTGATGTTAAGCTTATTCTTCCACA
>JALFQD010000265.1 GCA_022785265.1 Clostridium sp.
TTTTCGCATATTAATATATTATTTATTGTTGGATTATCCTTTTTGTATAATTTAAATAAACTTTTAGATATTATTTATATATGTTTAAAGGAGCATCTTTTACAAAAAATGCCCCTTTTCTTTATAATAAATTTCTTATAACTCCAAATGCAATTTTTTTAATAAACTTCTAAATTATGTTCCTTTATAAGTCGCAATGCTATCATCTTATTTAACTTAGGAGTTATTGTAATTGTATCTTCTCCATTGGTATAAATAAGATGGTCCCCTTTTCCTTTCCGCTTTAAATAATAGCCATTTTTTATTAAAATATCTACAAATTCACGCTTTGAATAAGTTCTTGGTCTCAAAAAAATCACCTTCTAACTTTACTTTAAAAACATAAAGCACCTATATTTTTTATAGGTACTTTATATTTCTAGCTTTATAAACTATATTGCATGTAGCTTAATTACTCTTTACAATTAAAAAACTTAAAAGCAGTTTTAAAGATTTCCTCTATATCATCACCTATTGCTTCTTTATTAAATTTAATATCATCTTCTTTAAAGCTTTCTTCTTCAAAAATTTCTTGCTCTTCTTGATTTAATTTTTGTTTTAACTTCTTGTTTTCTTTTTCTAATTTGTCTATTCTTTTCATAAACCATAAAATTATTTCTTTAGTTTCTTTATCCATAACTAAATCACTCCTTTCTATTTATATTAATTCTATTTAATTAAATATGTTCCTTCTATTTAATTATTTTTTTATTTAGAAAACATTGGAATCATGGTTTCTAATAAACTTCCTTCTTCCATTCCTAAGATACGTTCTGTATTAAAAATAAACCCAGCAACCTTTCTTTCTTTATTTTCTTTATCATATTCTTTAGTTCCATCAAATACAATATTTGAATATATCATAAGCATCTCTACTGCTTCTTCTGGATATTTTGTTTTGCATATTCCCTCATTAATTCCATCTTTAATTATCTTGGTAATCAATGGGTTAACCTTAGCTAAAAGACTTTCTTCCATCTTTTGATGCAACAATGCATTTTGAGGACGATGCACTTGCTCCATTATCATATGTGCCATATCATTATCTAAATTTAATGAAAGAATAGTATTTGTAATCCTTTTAAGTACTGGTATTGATTCATCTAATGCAATACTTGTTGCTTTTGATGTAATTTCATTAGAAAGGCGTTCAATCATAGCATCTAGAATTTCTTCTTTTGATTTAAAATGATAATATAATGTACCTCGTGCAATACCAATTTCCTTCAAGATATCATTAGTACTTGTATTATCAAATCCCTTTGTACAAAACAGTCTTTCTGCTACATCTAATATTTCATTTTTACGCTCTTTCGCATCCTTTACTACTCTCATATAATCGCTTCCTTATAAAAATTTTTGTATCCACATTTAGTTAGATAAAATATATCATAGTACCATTTATCTGTAAATCATTATATTTTTCTAAGCCATATCTACCACTTCTTTTCCTCTAACCATTTTTGCAATTTTACTTCTCTTTTTTGTTTTTCACTTTCAGTATATTTTCCTAGTATGCATTCTCCTGTGATTTTTCCATCTACCATATATAAAACACGATCACAAATACTAGCTACCTTGCTATCGTGGGTAACCATAAGGATGCTCATACCATCTTCATTTAGTCTAATAAATTCCTTCATGATTTCTTGTGATGCTGATTTATTAAGAGCACCTGTTGGTTCATCTGCTAAAACAACCTTTGGATTATTCATAAGAGCTCTACAAATACACGCTCTCTGAAGTTGTCCTCCTGAAACCTCTGAAATTTTTCTATCTCTTAAGTTATAAATCCCTGTTTTATCCATTAAAGTTTTTGCCTTTTCTTTAAGCTCCTCTTCGCTTTTCTTATTTTTCTTTTTTACCTTTTCACTTTGTATAGCTGGCAAAATAATATTATCAATAATATTTAAATTAGATAACATATTCATCTGTTGAAACACAAATCCTATCTTATTAAGACGTAATTTAGCATTTTCATCCTCAGAATTATTAGTTATATCCTCACCCTCAAAAAATATATGCCCATAATCTGCTCTATCCATTCCAGATACCTGATATAGAAATGTAGATTTTCCAGAACCAGAAGGTCCCATAATAGCTACCATCTCTCCTTCACTCATTGAAAAATCTATACCTTGCAAAATATTTAATCTTTTTAAATTAATTGTTTTAATTAATTCTTTCATATTATATTATCCCCTTTCTCTACAACATTCAACAGCACTTATATTTTTAATTGATTTAATACCAATTCCAATAGCCAATATAGATGCAAATATTGTTATTATTGGAATAAATATAGCTAATTCAATAGGATTAATAATAAATTTAAATCCATCAGCTCCAAAAGATTTTAGTGCTATAGCACATATTTTCTCACCAGCAATATTGCCTAATAGCACTCCTAAAAAAACTCCTATTAAACAATATTTTATACATTCCACTGCATATTGCATCTTTATATTCTTTGTAGTAAATCCTATAGCTTTTTTAATTGAAATTTTATGCCTGTTTCTCTCAATTAACAAACGTAAAAATAGAGAAATCACAAGTATCATAACCACTGCTGTAATGAACTTTATTAATATTGAAACCATTTTTATCTTAGATACTGTCTGTCCATAGGTTCCTTCTACATAAGAGTTAATATCTACAGCTTTTACACCTTCTTCTTCATATTTTCCTAGCCACACTTTACCATCTACCCCTTCTTTTAAGGTAGCATAAGCAATACTCCACATTACATCCATATCAGAAGCAATATCTTTTTCATACATCTTTGCTGTTTTTCCACCATTAGTAATATCAGAATAAATACCAGTTATTAAATATTTTTCAGGAGTTTCATTAACTTGAAGGGCAAGGCTATCTCCACAAGTAACCTCTAATTCTTGAGCTAAGAGATAAGAAAGTGCTATTTCACCTTTTTTCTTTGGTGCTTCCCCTATACTATAGGTAACTGGAAAATTTGTATGCTCTCCCATTTCAACTAGTATCTTTATGTTTTCACCTTTATCACAAATTACAGGAAGTGATACAGTTTGATACAAGGAATACTTATCCACATCATTATCCTTATCTAAACGATTTGTAATGTCCTCAATCTTATCCTTAAGATTATTATTTGTCCTAATGTCGATACGATATTTTCCATCTCCAATACCCATATATGTAACAAACTTTGGAGATGATAGTGTACTATATAGATTTGCTGGTATTAGCATCAAAAATACTCCTATTGCAATTACAAAAGAAATACATATTTTTTTATTATCAGATTTATTTTTTCCTTTTTCTATTCCATTTAAACCTTCTAGTGCTGTCATCTTATTAATTTTAGATAATAGTCTTTTTACAAATAACATAATAACTAAAGATAATATTACTGTTCCTATTATAGAAAATAATATTGAAGCCATTTTGTGTTCTGATACTCCATATAAGCTTTGCATTTGTTTTGATAAAGGCTTATACATTAAGAAAGAAATACTTAATCCAATTATTGCACCACAAATTATTAATATTAGATACCTTTTCATAAACATTTTTCTAATATCTATTTTTGAAATACCAATAGCCTTTAATATTCCTAATTCCTTTTTCTCTCCTTCAAGCCTTGTAAGAAGCATAAACCTAATACATATTAAAGATATTATTAAAACTAATACACTTATTAATAATATAATCATTATCATAATTCCATCAGATAAAACATTCATAAGTTTAATTAGTGGTTTTGTAATTGCTAAACCATTACTTGGCATTTCAGAATTCTCATATTCTGATTGAAACTTTGTAATATCTGCATCATCTTTTAATAAATATTCAATTAAATATTCTTCTGAGCCTAGTTTCTTTAGTCTATCATAATCATTTTTACATACAAGAAATCTTTTAGAAGATGCCATCATAGAATTCATTTGAGAATCTCTAATAAACCCTGCAATAATAAGTCTTTCATTACCAATTTGCATAAAGTCTCCAATTTTTAAATCATATTCACTTTCATAACAAACAGGAACATAAACTTCTCCTTCTTGTAGCTTTGGCATTTCATTATTTAAATCAAGTAATAAATCAAAACCTTTTCCCTGTACACATAGCCCATTATCTTGAGTGTTATCTTGAAATGACTTTCCTCCAAGTAATAATGTGCTATTTTCCAAATTTAAAAAGCTACATATCTGCCAATTTTCTATATCAGTTCTTTTTGATGCAAATTCCTCTAGTTTTTTCTCATTTATTACACCATTATACATTTGAAGATAATCTGGTGTTTTGGCTATATCCATTAAATGATAAATAGCACCTAATAAATTGCTAAATAATAATACTGTTAGTGAAAAAAGCATTACTGATATTGCCACGAAAGCAGAAAAACTAACAGCTCCAAACTTATCCTTTTTCCATACATTAAATGTCATTCTTTGGAATATATTTGCCATATTATCAACTCCTCTCTAATTAGCTTTTTCTAACTTATGAATACTTTTTATACGCCCTATAATAATAGCAATAACTATTAATAATGCACCAGAAATCTGTATTACAATAGCTGAGCCCCTACCTACTCCTACATTTAATTCATTTCCAATTAAATCTGCCAAAAATCCTGATAATCCATAAGCTAATATATATCCAACCTGTGATAAGAATCCAATAAATCCCCATGCTCTTCCTTGTAACTTCTCTGGGATATTAGTTCTAACTAAATAATCAAGACAGCTATTTGCAATAGGTAGCATAGCAAAAAAGCCAAAACCAGAAATACATAATAAATATATATTTTCTTTAATGCCAAAACAAAATATAAATAAACTTGCAAATATAAGCGAA
>JALFQD010000283.1 GCA_022785265.1 Clostridium sp.
AAAAATTGAATAATATTAATTTAATATTATTAGATGTAATGCTTCCAGATGGAAATGGATATGAATATTGTGAAAAATTAAGAAGAAGAGAAATAGATGTTCCAATTATTTTTTTAACAGCTATGTCTGATGAGGTAAATGTAGTACAAGGACTAGATAGAGGAGGGGATGATTATATAACAAAGCCTTTTGGAGTTAAAGAGTTAATTTCAAGAGTTAATGCATTATTAAGAAGATATAATAAGGTTAAGGAGCTAGAATCGAATAATAAAGATTTAATAAGAATTGGAGAAATAACTATTAATAAAAAAAGAAATACATTAAAAGTTAATAACAATAATATTGTGTTAACACCAAGCGAATATAGATTATTAATAGAATTAGTAGAAAATAAAAACAACATTGTTGAGAGGGGAAGTTTGATTCAAAAGTTATGGGATATAGATGGAGAATTTGTTGATGATAATACTCTTTCTGTATATATAAAGAGATTAAGAAATAAAATAGAAGAAAATCCTTCAAAACCAAAAAGAATTATTACTATTAGGGGAATAGGATATTCTTTTCGAGAGTATAGTGAGGAATAGATATGTTTTATAATCCTGAAATTAAAAAATACACTTATATTTATATTACATTTGCATTATTAGCCTTATTTATAGGAATATTAGGAATAAACATATATGTAAATAAAATAGATGAAGAGTACAAAATACTAGTATATGAAGTAGTTGAAGAAGCCAAAGGAAATGTTAAAGAATTAGATAAACAAGGTATAGGTGATTATAGTGTCTCATCTTATGCAAAGGACAAATTAAAAAGTATAGAGGGTTTAAAAATATCGTTTATAGTATTTCTAGTATTAGTATTGAGTTTAGGTTATATTATATCATTAATAATTTATAAGAATATTTTTTATAAAATAAAGAGTATTTCAAGCAAAACAGAAGAATTAATAAAACAAAATTATAGTGTAGATATAGATAATTTTGAAAATGGTGACTTAGGTATATTAACAAGTAATTTTATAGAAATGGTTAATGTAATAAGAGAAGGAAAAGAGCGTGAAAAAAAAGAAAAGATATTTTTAAGAGATATAATTTCAGATATTTCTCATCAGCTAAAAACACCTCTTTCATCATTGAAGGTATTTAATGAACTATTATTAAATAATTTAGTTGAAAATATTGATGATAAAAACAAAATTTTATTAGAGAGTAAAAATCAGATTAACAGATTAGAATGGCTTATTTTATCTATGTTAAAACTAGCTAGATTAGAAGCAAAGTCTATTACTTTTAACATAAAAGAAGATAATTTATATACTACATTAGAAGAGAGTATTAAAATATTAAATTCTCAAATAAAAGAAAAAGGACACACAGTAGTTTTAAATTGTCCTTTAGAAATTAAGTTACTTCATGATAGACAATGGTTAATAGAAGCCATTGTTAATATTTTAATATATAGATGGTTTAATAGATACACTTAATTTAAGCAACCGAAAGAATCACCTGCCAAATGAGTTATCAGGAGGTCAACAGCAAAGAGTTTCTATAGCTAGAGCATTGGCAAATAATCCTTCACTTATATTAGCAGATGAACCTACAGGAAATCTTGATAGAAAAAATAGTCAAGAAGTAATGGAATTACTTATAGCTACAGTTAAAAAGTTTAATAAGACTTTAATATTAATTACACATGATATTGAAATAGCAAATTTAGCAGATAGAGTAATAAAAATTGAAGATGGAGAAATTGTTTCTGATGAGGTGATTAAGTATGAATAAATTCATAAATATAAGTGAAAAATACTTAATTAAGAATAAAAAAAGGACAATTTCAACCATTATATCAATTACAATTTCGGCAATATTAATATTTACTTTATTTACTTTAGGGATGTCATTATATGATGGGCTTATAAATGAATGTAAGAAAAATGGAAATTACGAAGTTATATTTAGCAATGTAAGTGAAGAGAGTTATAAGTCTTTAGAAAATCATGTGAATGTTAAAAGCTTATGTGGAGCGAAAGAGTCAAAGGTAATATTAAAGCAGGAAAAAAGTGAAGAAAAAATATTAAAGATAAATAGTTTTATTAACATAAATAAGGAAATTTTTTCATATTCAGTAGTAGAAGGTGCATATCCAAACAATCCTTATGAAATAATGTTAGAAAAGACAAGTGAATTTTATTTAGACAAAGAATATAAGGTAGGAGATGAAATAACTTTTGAAGTTAATGATGGACATGCTATAAATGAAAAAACATTTAAAATATCAGGATTTTTTGAAAAAGAAAACTCATCAATAAGAAGTAATGAGTTTTTGGGAATAACTTTATTAAAAGACAATATCAGTGATTTAAAAGTATATTTAAATTTTAAAGATAATAAAGATATAAGAAGCAGTTCTGAAAAAATTGCACAGGATTATTCTATAAAAATATCTTCGTATAATGAAGAACTGCTATATTTTCTTAATCAGGGAAAGAAAAGTAATGGTATTTTTAGTGCAGCTATATCATTAGCATTAATAGTTGTTTTAATTTCTGAAATAATAATAAAGGCTACTATTAATATTTCAATATTACAAAGAACTAAAGATTTTGGTATATTAAGATGCTTAGGAGCATCAAAAGCTCATCTAAAAAAGTTGGTTATTAAAGAATGTATAATATTGAGTTTAATTTCTATTACTACAGGAATAACAATTAGTGTTATTGCTTTAAAAATATCAAATATTTTTATAGATAATAAGTTTATGAAAATAAATTTTTATCCTTCAATTTTTATATTAACTATTATTTTAACAATAATAGGATTATTTTTATCTTTAAATAGTTCAGCTAAGCTTTTAAATAAAATAACTCCATTAGAGGGAGTTGGAAGTAATTATTTTATAAAAAAAGAAAAGTTTAAAAAAAGAAATGGTACAATTTATAAAAAGATTTTTGGATTTGAAGGAGAATATGCATATAAAAGTGCTATGAGAAATAAAGGAAAATTTGTTCCATTAATAATTATTTTTACTTTAAGTATAGGAACATTTGTTGGAGTAAATGGAATTTTAAATTCTGTAAAGATTTATTCAGAACAATATTATAAAGATTTATATTATACAAATAGCTATTATGATATGTATGTTGGAATAAATACAGATTTACAAAAAGATATAGACATTAATAAATGTATAAATGAAATTAGAAGTTTAAAAGAAGTAGAAGTTGCTAATAAAGTTAATTTTAATCTTATACCTAATATTAATGAAAATATTACATATACAGATGAATATATTAAAAATGTTAAGAAATCAACTACAGCAAAAAATAAATATCATTGTATATGTGCTTATAATTATGATGAAATGCAACTTTTAAATATAGTAGAGGGAAGTATTAATGGAGGAATCTTAAAAGATAATGAAATCGTAATATGTAATTATGAAAAATATAAAAATAATAATGATGAAATAAAAGAATGTAAAATATTAGATATTAATATTGGTGATGAAGTATACTTAGTTAATAATAAAAGTTTATATACTGAAGGCGAAGAGAATACCCTTGATTTAAAAATAGAAAAAGCAAAAGAATTATTTAAAAATGGAGATTATAAAAAATTTAAAGTAGTAGCAATTGCTAAAGAAAATACCATAGATGATAATAAGGGAGCAGTTATTGTATCAGAGAAAACCTTTAGTGAATTGTTTCCAAAAGACACACTTACAAATGAATTAATAAACATAAAGTTAAAAGATCCAACTAAATTTAATGAATTAAAGAAATATCTAGATAAAAATTATCAATATGAGAATTATGAATTTTATAATGGCATGTATGAAGATTTAAGTGTAATAAATAATGTTAAGAAATATACAAACATAATAACTATTTTTATTTGTTTAATATGTATATTTAATATTATAAATACAATTATCTCTAATCAAGCTATGAGAAAGAAGGAATTTTCAATTTTAAGAGCTTTTGGTATGAGCAAAAAGAAGCTATATAAGGTCATAATATTAGAAAGGAGTGTTATTTCTATAGTTTCAAGTATAATAGGAGTATTTTTAGGAAATGTAATAGGATATTTAATTGTGAATAAGATATTAGATTTTAATTATAAAGTGCCAGTAGAAGCTATAATAACATCAATAATATTTTTAGCTATTGTTATTGTTATTTTATCAGTTTTAACAATTGTGAAATATAAAAATGAAAGTATAATAGATGATATCAGTGACATATAAAAATATTCAAATAACTTGAAGAAGTGGTGTTAGTATAAAATAGTGGATACAATAACTTGAACTAAGTAAAATACTGGGGCTGTTGCATAACTAATTTTTTATTAGTTGTGCAACAGCCTCAGTAATGTTGTATTCACCTCTCCGCTGAATTTTTAAGGATATGTTATTTATTTCAATGTAATATATTGACAACAAAACTACCTTGCAATACAATATATATGTATTACAAGGTAGTGGAGGGAAAGTTTATGAAAAAGTATGTTTCAAAGGATAAGTATTGTCTTTATGGGGAATACTTTGATACTTATGAAAAAATCAATATAAAGTTAATGTGGAGGATACCTAGAAATTTTAAAAAAATAGTATGTGAAGATTCTCTTGAAATGTTATATAGAAATCAAGAGTGTAATAAATCTGTTCAGAAAGCTTTAGGATGTAGTATAGATGAGTTTGTAGATAATATAATAAATTCATATTATTCAACTTGTAAGAAAAGAAAAATAATGGAGTTTTTATTAAAGAATTCAATATTAATAAGTTTAGTAAGTTTATTATTTGCAATATTAGATACAAATTTTATTATTAATATTTATGTATTGGTATGGACATTATTAGGATTTTTGATTGGATTGATATGGAATGTTATAGCTTTTAATAGTAAAAAGAAAATACAAATTATGTGGGGACTAGATATAGTTATATTTTTAAATTTAATTTTTCATAAATTAATTTATAAAGTTATCCCTAATATAAAATTGCCTAATATTTTTGGTATTAGTATAGTATTAGCCTTAATTTTAATATATATTATATTAGTGGAAATAAGTAATAAAAGAGAAAAAGGTGAGGATTATGGCAAATAGTACTCAACTATTAAAAGGTTTTATGGATGGAGTAATTCTTAAAATAATAAACGATGAAGAAATATATGGATATAAGATATATATGAGATTACAAGAGTTAGGATTTACAGATTTTGCAGAAGGTTCTTTATATCCTCTTCTTTTAAGACTAGAAAAAAAAGGTCTTATAAAAGGAATAAAGAAAAAATCTTTTATAGGGCCAGATAGAAAATATTATAAATTAACTGAAAGTGGGAAAGAAGAAATGGAAGCTTTCAAAATTACTTGGGATAAGCTTAGTAATTCAATTAATATTTTATGGAATTAATTATGTTGTATTAATATTATTTTAGAAAAAAAGAATTATGGGAAATTTTTAATAGCTATATCTTATGAAGTAAATGTAGCATAAGGTTTATATAAAGAAAAAAATAGTTTGAAATTACTTTAAAATCAATAAATATTTGATTTATTATTTTAAATATATAGCAAAAATGATATAATCAAAATTATTATAGGCTAAAATTTGTTTTCAACACTAAAAAATTAAAGGAGTGTTTATTAATATGAAAAGTGATATTCAAATAGCACAAGAAGCTAAAATGGAACCAATTGTTAAAATAGCTGAAAAATTAAACTTAACAGAAGATGATATAGAATTATATGGTAAGTATAAATGTAAAATATCATTAGATGTTTTAAAAAAGAACAAAGATAAGAAAGATGGAAAGTTAGTTTTAGTTACAGCAATAAATCCTACACCAGCTGGAGAAGGAAAATCAACAGTTACAGTTGGATTAGGACAAGCTTTATGTAAAAAGGGAAAAAATGCAGTAATAGCATTAAGAGAACCTTCTTTAGGACCTGTATTTGGAGTTAAGGGAGGAGCAGCAGGTGGTGGATATGCACAAGTTGTTCCAATGGATGATATAAATTTACATTTTACTGGGGATATGCATGCTATAACTGCTGCTAATAATCTTTTGTGTGCAGCTATAGATAACCATATACACCAAGGAAATGCATTGAGAATTGATTCAAGAAGAATTACTTTTAAAAGAGTAATGGATATGAATGATAGAGCTTTAAGAAACATAGTAGTAGGTATGGGTGGAAAAGCTAATGGTTTTGTTAGAGAAGATGGATTCATGATAACTGTAGCATCTGAAATAATGGCTATACTATGCTTAGCTACAAGTCTTGAAGATTTAAAAAAGAGAATGGGAGAAATAGTAGTAGCTTACGATTTAGATGGAAATCCTGTATATGCTAAACAATTAGAAGTTCAAGGAGCTATGGGATTACTAATGAAAGATGCTGTAAAACCTAACTTAGTTCAAACATTAGAAAATACTCCAGCTATAATTCATGGAGGACCTTTTGCAAATATTGCACATGGATGTAACTCAATATTAGCAACAAAAATGGCATTAAAGCTTGGAGATATAGCTATCACTGAAGCAGGATTTGGAGCTGATTTAGGTGCAGAAAAATTCTTAGACATAAAATGTAGATATGGTGGATTAAAGCCAAATTGTGTAGTTGTTGTTGCTACAATAAGAGCATTAAAGCATCATGGTGGAGTTAGTAAAGAAGATTTAAATACTCCAAATGTTGAAGCTCTTGCAAAGGGTATAGTAAACCTAGAAAAGCAAGTTGAAAATATAAAGAAGTTTAATGTTCCAGTAGTTGTTGCAATAAACAAATTTGTATCAGATAGTGAAGATGAAGTTAATTACATAAAAGAATTCTGTAATAAGATGGGAGTTAAAGTTGCACTTTCTGAGGTATGGGCTAAAGGTGGCGAAGGTGGCCTTGAATTAGCTGATATAGTAGAAGATATTATTGATAATGAAGAATCAAACTTTGCACCAATATATTCAGCAGATGATACAATAGAAAATAAGGTATTAAAGATTGCTAAAGAAATATATGGAGCAGATGGAGTTACATATACTCCAGCAGCAATAAAGCAAATAAGAGAGCTTGAAAAGTTTGGACTAGATAAATTACCAATATGTATGGCAAAAACTCAATATTCATTATCAGATAATCCATCATTACTTGGAAGACCAGAAGGATTTAATATAACAGTTAAGGAAGTTAGAGTATCTAATGGAGCAGGATTTGTAGTTGTATTAACTGGTAATATTATGACTATGCCAGGACTTCCAAAGGTTCCAGCAGCAAATAAGATGGATATTTTAGAAAGTGGAGAAATTGTAGGGCTATTCTAACTTGAAGTTTAAATTTCTTGACAAATAATATTAAATTGTTAAAATAAAGTTGTTAAAAATAAGTTATACTAAGAAGGCAGCTGAAAGGCTGCTTTTAGTATGTATTAAAGGGGTGCTCTTATGATTTTACTTGTGGATGTAGGAAATACTAATATTGTATTAGGAGTTCAGAAGGACGATAACTATATAGCAAGCTGGCGTATTTCAACAGATGCAAAAAAAACATCAGATGAATATGCAATTCAAGTTATTCAACTTTTTGAACAAAATAATTTAAATCCAAAAGGTGTTAAAGGAGTAATAATATCTTCTGTAGTTCCTAATATAATGCATTCATTAGAAAATATGGTTAGAAAGTGTTTTGGAATAGAACCTGTAATTGTGGGTCCAGGAATAAAAACTGGTATAAATATTAAGTATGATAATCCTAAAGAAGTTGGAGCAGATAGAATAGTTAATGCTGTAGCTGCATATGAAATATATAAAAGGGCTATGATAATAATAGATTTTGGAACTGCTACAACATTTTGTGCTATAACTGCTTCTGGAGATTATTTGGGTGGTTGCATAATTCCAGGAGTTAAAATTTCATCTGATGCATTATTTGAAAGAACAGCAAAGCTTCCGAGAGTAGAATTAGAGATGCCTGATAATATTATATGTAAAAATACAATTACAAGTATACAGGCTGGAATTATCTATGGATATGTTGGTCAAGTCGAATATATAGTTAAAAAGATGAAAGCTGAAATGACTAGAAATAATAAATGTGAAGAGCCTTTTGTAATAGCAACTGGAGGTTTAGGCAAGTTAATAGCTAAAAATACTAAGGTTATTGATGAGCTTGCTCCAGATTTAACATTAGAAGGATTAAAAATATTGTATAAGAAAAACAAGGAGTAGTTTTAATGAAAATAGGAAATCTGGTATTTGAAAATGAAGTGTTTTTAGCACCTATGGCTGGAGTTACTGATATATCATTTAGAGGTCTTTGTAAAGATATGGGATGTGGATTGGTTTATACAGAAATGGTAAGTTCAAAAGCTTTATACTATGGAAGTGGAAATACTCAAAGCCTTTTGAGAATAGCAGATGAAGAAAGACCTGTAGCAGTACAAATTTTTGGAAGAGAACCTAAGGTTATGGCAGAAGTCTGTGAAAAATACTTTAATGATAGAGAAGATATTTGCATAATAGACATAAACATGGGATGTCCAGTTAAAAAAATTGTTAATAATGGAGAAGGGTCAGCCTTAATGAAAGAGCCTGGACTTGCAGCAGAAATAGTAAGAGAGTTAAAAAAAGTTTCTACAAAACCTGTTACTGTTAAATTTAGAAAAGGATTTGATGATAACAATATAAATGCAGTAGATTTTGCCAAAAGGATAGAAGAGGCAGGTGCAGATGCAATAGCTGTGCATGGAAGAACTAGAAAACAAATGTATGAAGGAAAGGCTGATTGGGACATAATAAGAAGGGTAAAGAATGCAGTTTCAATACCTGTTATAGGAAATGGAGATGTTTTTTCTCCTGAGGATGCATTAAAATTAAAACAAATCTCAAATTGTGATGGCATAATGATAGCTAGAGGAAGTATGGGAAATCCATGGATATTTAAAAATATACAAAGAGTACTTAATGGAAAAGAACCTATGGAAGTTACAGCAGAAGAAAAAATAAATATGTGTATTAAACATTATAAATTATCAATAAAATATGATGGTGAGTACAAAGCTGTAAGAGAAATGAGAAAACATGCCTCATGGTATATCAAAGGACTTCCAAGATGCACAGATATAAGAAATGTAATGAATTCATTAAATAACAGTAATGAGGTTATTAAATTGCTTGAGACATATAGAGATGAGCTTAAGTAATTTTCAATTATTGACATATCATAACCTCTGATTTATAATTATAAAAATGATTTTAGGAAAGGAAATTCCTAAACGTATTTCTTTTATTAAACTTTATTATTAGCTTAGCAAATGATATAATTTCCTAATAATAAAATCAATTAATTTTTAAAGGGGTTACTATTATGAGTGAAACAAAAAAATATGTTATGACCTATGAAGGTGTAAAAAAATTAGAAGAAGAATTAGAATATTTAAAAACAGTAAAAAGAAAAGAAATTACTGAAAAGATAAAAGTAGCTTTAGGATATGGAGATTTAAGTGAAAACTCTGAGTATGATGAAGCTAAAAATGATCAGGCTTTTACAGAAGGAAGAATTCTTCAAATAGAAAACATGCTTAAAAATGCAGAAGTTGTAGATGAAGCAGAAATTCCAAAAGATACTGTATCAGTTGGATCAACTGTTAAAGTTAAGGATTATGAGTTTGATGAAGAAGTTGAGTATACAATAGTTGGTTCAGCAGAAGCAGATCCAATGAACTTTAAAATATCAAATGAATCTCCAGTAGGAAGAGGGCTTGTAGGTAGAAAACTTGGTGAAGTGGTTGAAATAGCACTACCTGATGGAGAAACAAACAAATTTGAAATATTAGAAATTAAGAGAGCATAATGGAGGGATAGTAATGTCAACTGAGGAAATGAATATGAAAGAACTAGAGTCTCAGTTTAGTGAACAGGAGAGATTAAGAAGAGAAAAATTAGCTGAGTTACAAGCAACAGGAAAAGATCCTTTTGATGTTTATACTGTAGAAAGAACACATACTTCTGCAGGTGTAAAAAATGCTTATGAAGAATTAGAAGGAAAAATAGTAACTGTAGCTGGAAGAATAATGTCTAAAAGAGGTCAAGGAAAAGTTGTATTCTCAGACATTCAAGACATGGATGGAAGAATACAATTATTCATAAAAATTGATGAAGTTGGAGAAGAAAAGCTAAAAGAATATAAAGGTCTTGATATTGGAGATATAGTTGCAGCTACAGGAGAAGTTTTTAAAACTAGAACTGAAGAAATAACTGTAAAAGTTAAGGATTTCCAATTAGTTTGTAAATCTTTAAAACCATTGCCAGAAAAGTGGCATGGATTAAAAGACCCAGATTTAAGATATAGACAAAGAGAAGTAGATATAATAACAAATCCAGAAGTTAAAACTACTTTTATAAAAAGAAGTCAAATAATAAAGGCTATAAGAGAATTTTTAGATAATAGAGGATTCTTAGAAGTTGAAACTCCAATTCTTGGTGCAATAGCTGGTGGAGCTGCTGCAAGACCATTTATAACACACCACAATACATTAAACATAGATATGTATTTAAGAATTGCAACAGAGTTATACTTAAAAAGACTTATAGTTGGTGGCTTTGAAAAGGTGTATGAAATGGGCAGAAACTTCAGAAATGAAGGTATGGATGTAAGACATAATCCAGAATTTACAGCTATTGAATTATATCAAGCTTATGCAGATTATAATGATATGATGGAAATCACAGAAAATATGGTAGCCTATGTTTGTGAAAAGGTAAATGGAACAACTAAAGTAAATTACCAAGGAACAGAAATAGAATTTAGACCACCTTGGAGAAGAATAACAATGGTTGATGCTGTTAAAGAATATGGTGGAATTGATTTTAATGAAGTAAAGACAGATGAAGAAGCACAAGCTATAGCTAAAGAAAAGAATTTAGAATTCCCTAAGCCATTAAGTACTGTAACAAAGGGAGAAGTATTAAATGCAATGTTTGAAGAATTCTGTGAAGAAAAGATGATTCAACCAACTTTTGTTATGGACTATCCAGTTGAAAATTCACCTCTTACTAAGAAAAAGAGAGGAAATGAAATGTTCACTGAAAGATTTGAAGGATTTGTTTATGGAAGAGAATTATGTAATGCATATTCAGAATTAAATGACCCAATAGTTCAAAGAGAAAGATTTGAGCAACAAGCTAAGTCAAGAGAACTTGGTGATGATGAAGCATATGTAATAGATGAAGAATTTATGAGTGCCTTAGAAACAGGTATGCCTCCAACAGGTGGACTTGGAATAGGAATAGATAGACTTATAATGTTCTTAACAGATTCTGCATCTATAAGAGATATTATTTTATTCCCAACAATGAAGCCACAAACAAATAATTAAGTTATAAATATCTTGAAGTTAATTTTATTAATCAAATAATAGAATTAACTCTATTTTATTATATATATAACTTAATAATATAAATTGAATTTAGTTTTTGAAAAAAATGCAATATTTTTTCTAAAAAAGTATTGCATTTTTCTTATAAACTGATATAATAGTCATTGTGCTTAGCACGAAATTATTTTTAAAGAAATTATTGAGTTAAAAACAAAATATTCCGCGGTAGCTCAATGGTGGAGCACTCGGCTGTTAACCGATAGGTTGGAGGTTCGAGCCCTCTCCGCGGAGCCAATAAAATCTTTTGAATAATTGTATAATTTAAAAATCATTATTCCGCGATAGCTCAATGGTGGAGCACTCGGCTGTTAACCGATAGGTTGGAGGTTCGAGCCCTCTTCGCGGAGCCAATGTTCCGTGGTAGCTCAATGGTGGAGCACTCGGCTGTTAACCGATAGGTTGGAGGTTCGAGCCCTCTCCACGGAGCCAATTAGATTATTAAGCGATGAATTTCATCGCTTTATTTTTTTACAATTAGGAACTTATATTATTCTTAAAATTATATAAGTTTTCAAACTTAATAATAAAGTCAATTATTACTTTGCATTGACTTAGAGTATGCCTATAGAAAAATCAAAGCAATAATTTCACGCTTTTTACTCTTGACATATAATAGTATTTTGATAGAATTAGTATATAATTAAATAAGCACAAAGATAAAGAGGAGTAACTTTAATATTTATTTAAGAGAGATAGCGGACGGTGAAAGTTATCATAAATGTAAAGTGAATGGAGCTTTGGAGTGCAAAATGTTTTAGAAAGTTGGGCTTGTGCCAAGAAGGGTGGAACCGCGGAATATAATTTCGTCCCTTTAAGGTGTCATAGTCTTTTTTTTATAAAAATATTTGGAGGGATTAAGAAATGGCAGTTGAAAAGACAATGGATAAAATAGTTGCTCTTTGTAAGAACAGAGGATTTATATTTCCAGGTTCAGAAATTTATGGAGGACTTGCAAATGCGTGGGATTACGGCCCATTAGGTGTAGAGTTTAAAAACAATGTAAAAAAAGCATGGTGGAAAAAATTTGTGCAAGAAAGTCCTTATAATGTTGGTGTTGATTGTGCAATATTAATGAACAGAGAAGTTTGGGTTGCATCAGGACACGTTGGAGGCTTCTCAGACCCATTAATGGATTGTAAGGAATGTAAAGCAAGATTTAGAGCAGATAAGCTTGTAGAAGATTATATGACAGAACATGGTGTTGAAGTTGCTTCAGCAGATGGATGGTCAAATGAAGAACTTAAGACATACATAGAAGAACATAACATAGTTTGTCCTAAATGTGGAAAACTAAATTATACAGACATAAGAAAGTTTAATTTAATGTTTAAAACTTATGCAGGGGTTACTGAAGATGCTAAAAATGAAATATACTTAAGACCAGAAACAGCTCAAGGTATATTCGTAAACTTTAAGTCAGTTCAAAGAACAACAAGAAAGAAAATACCATTTGGAATAGCTCAAATTGGTAAATCATTCAGAAATGAAATTACTCCAGGTAATTTTACATTTAGAACTAGAGAATTTGAACAAATGGAACTAGAATTCTTCTGTAAGCCAGATACAGATTTAGAATGGTTTGAATATTGGAGAAAATATTGTTGGCAATTCTTATTAGATTTAGGTGTTAATGAATCTAACTTAAGAATGAGAGACCATAGCAAAGAAGAATTATCTTTCTATTCTAAAGCAACATCAGATATAGAATATTTATTCCCATTTGGTTGGGGTGAATTATGGGGTATAGCAGATAGAACAGACTATGACCTTTCTAAACACCAAGAACATTCAGGTCAAGATTTAAGCTATTTAGACCCAACTACTAACGAAAAATATATACCATATTGTATTGAACCATCATTAGGTGCAGATAGAGTTGCATTAGCATTTTTAATGGATGCATATGATGAAGAAGATTTATCAACACCAGAAAAGCAAGACTCTAGAGTTGTTATGCACTTACATCCAGCTTTAGCACCATATAAAGCAGCTGTATTACCTTTAACAAAGAAACTTTCAGATAAGGCATTAGATGTATATAGTCAATTAAGCAAAAAATTTAATGTTGAATATGATGAAGGTGGAAGTATAGGTAAGAGATATAGAAGACAAGATGAAATAGGTACACCTTTCTGCATAACTATTGATTTTGATACTTTAGAAGATGGAACAGTAACATTAAGAAATAGAGATACTATGGAACAAGAAAGAATTAAGATAGATGATTTAGAAGCATATATTGAAAAAAGCTTAGAATTCTAATTTATGTTAAAGCGAAGTTTATTGAAATATCATTAGCTTCGCTTTTATTATTTTTAGTTAGAGCATAATAAATATATTGTTTTGTCCTGATTTGGAGGCAACAGGGCGGAAAAGCAAAATAATATATTTATTATAACTTTTTAGTGATATAATATAAAAGATTTAATTAAATGAAAGGGAAATATTGGAGGATGATATAAAATGAAAAAGGATTTTAATGAATTTAAAACATTTATTAAAGGTAAAAAAGTTGCAGTTGTAGGAATAGGGGTATCAAATATTCCTTTAATAAATTTTTTATATAAACTTGGAGCTAATGTAACAGCTTTTGATATGAAAACAGAATCTGAACTTGGAGAAGTAGCACAAGATTTTAAAAAGAAA
>JALFQD010000293.1 GCA_022785265.1 Clostridium sp.
TCAAGTATCTTATTTAATGCTTCTTTATGATTTTTAAAATTTAAATTTATTTTATATTTATCCCCATTACTTGTTTTATGAGTTAATATAGAATCATTAAGTCCTATTCTTTCTGCTATTCCCTGTGCTAAAACCTTTTCATTATCCATATTAAATAATTGATATTTTAAAGAAGAACTTCCACAATTTAAAACTAAAATTTTCATGCTTTTACCTCCTAAACAACAACTATTTAATATAGTATCCAAATTTAAAAGTTATATACATAAATTTCAAGTTTTATTTTGTGGAAGTTCTAAAAAGTTTTATTATACCTTTCCAAAGCTTCTAAATTTATTATATCTTTCTTTAGTAAGTTCACTTATATCTTTTTCTTTTAAAGCTTTTACCTCTTCTATAAGGTTTTTCTTTAAAAATATAGCCATTCTTAATGGATTTCTATGTGCTCCTCCATAAGGCTCTTTTATTATCTTATCTATTATTCCAAATTCCTTTAAATCCTGAGCAGTTATTTTCATTGCTTCTGCTGCTTCTTTTACACGACTTCCGTCTTTCCACAAAATTGAAGCAAATCCTTCTGGAGATAAAATGGAATATATAGAATTTTCAAGCATTAAAATTCTATCTGCAACAGCTAAAGCTAAAGCTCCTCCACTTCCGCCTTCCCCCATAAGAACAGAAATTATAGGAGTTTTTAATTTACTCATTTCAAATAAATTTCTAGCAATAGCTTCTCCCTGTCCTCTTTCCTCTGCATCAACTCCACAAAAAGCTCCAGGAGTATCTATAAAACATATAACAGGTCTTTTAAATTTTTCTGCTTGTTTCATAAGCCTTAAGGCTTTTCTATATCCTTCTGGCTTTGGCATACCAAAATTTCTTTTTATATTTTCCTTTGTGTTACTGCCCTTAGTGATAGAGATAACTGTTACAGGAGTAGTTTCTAAAAAGCCTATTCCTCCAATGATTGCTGCATCATCTCCAAAATATCTATCTCCATGAAATTCAATAAAGTGTTTAAAGATATTTTCTATATAAAATTCACCTGTTGGTCTATCCTTATGTCTTGCTGTAACTACTTTATCCCATTCAGACATGGATTTTATCATATCTCTGCTCATTATCTTCCCACCTCATGCATACTAAGAATTCTATAAAGCTTTCTTCTTAAGTCTCTTCTATCTATAATAGCATCTATAAAACCTTTTTCAAGAAGGAATTCTGCTTTTTGGAAATTTTCAGGAAGAGTTTCTTTAATTGTATCTTCAATAACTCTTCTTCCAGCAAAACCTATAAGTGCACCAGGCTCACTTAATATGATATCTCCTTCCATAGCAAAACTTGCAGTAACACCACCTGTTGTAGGGTCTGTTAAAACTGTTATATATAAAAGTCCTGCTTCATCAAACTTTGCAAGAGCTGCACTTATTTTTGCCATTTGCATAAGAGAAAAAATTCCCTCTTGCATTCTAGCTCCTCCAGATGTTGTAAATATTATTAATGGTAATTCATTTTCTATTGCAAGTTCAATCAAATTTGTTATTTTTTCTCCTACAACAGTTCCCATACTTCCCATCATAAAGAAGCTATCCATTATAGCAGCAGCTACTCTTATTCCATTTATTTTTCCAAAACCGGTTATTACAGCTTCACTACTTCCTGAAGTTTTCTTTGCCTTTTCTATTTTTCCTTCATAGCCTTCAAAAGATAATGGATTAGTTTCCTTAGTGTCTTCTCCAATTGCTACAAAGGAATCAGGGTCAAATGTTAAACTTATTCTAGTATGAGCATTAATTCTCAAATGATTTCCACAACTTGAACATACATAACAGTTACTAGCTAAGTCCTCATTATATATTATACTTCCACACTTATTACATTTAGCCCACATTCCTGAAGGTATATTAGGCTTTTCCTCTGAAGAATTTTGAGGAATTGGTTTTACTGTTCCATAATTTGTTTTTTTAAATAGTCCATTAAACATTCTTCTTCACCATAACTTCACTTAGGAAAGATGTATCATAATCTCCCTCAATAACTTTATCCATTTCTAGTAATGAATACTGAAAATCTACATTTGTTGTAACTCCTACTATTCCAAATTCTCCAAGAGCTCTTTTCATTATAGCTATTGCTTCTTCTCTTGAATCTCCAAAAGCAATTAACTTTGCAAGCATAGAATCATAGTAAGGAGGAATTGTATAACCACAATAAATTGCTGAATCAAGTCTTACTCCTCTTCCTCCTGGAAGATATAATTCTTTAATAGTTCCAGGACAAGGTCTAAAATCTTTTTCAGGGTCTTCTGCATTTATTCTACACTCAATTGCATGACCTTTTATTTTTATATCATCTTGAGTAAGGCTTAAAGGCATTCCAGAAGCTATTTTAAGCTGTTCTTTAACTAAATCCACTCCTGTTATCATTTCAGTAATAGGATGTTCAACTTGAATTCTAGTATTCATCTCCATAAAATAATAATTATAATCTTTATCTACTAAAAACTCAATTGTACCTGCATTTTCATAATTTACAGCAAGTGCTGCTTTTTTAGCAATTTCACCCATCTTTTCTCTTATTTCTTCTGTTAAAAATGTTGATGGTGCTTCTTCTAATACCTTTTGATTTTTTCTTTGAAGTGAACATTCTCTTTCTTCAAGATGAACAGCATTACCAAATGAATCTGCTAAAATTTGAAATTCTATATGTTTTGGCTTTTGAACATATTTTTCAATATATAAAGTATCATCTCCAAAGCAAGCCTTAGCTTCTGCCTTTGCAGTGTTATATCCATTTTTAAACTCTTCATCATTAAAGGCAATTCTTATTCCCTTTCCGCCGCCTCCAGCAGCTGCCTTTATCATAACTGGATATCCTATTTCTTTTGCAATTGAAAGAGCATGTTCTTCATCTTTTATAGTACCTTCAAATCCTGGAACAACTGGAACCCCAGCTTCCTTCATAATTTCTCTTGCCTTTGCTTTATTTCCCATAAGTTCAATAGCTGTATAATCTGGTCCTATAAATTTTATATTACATTCTTTGCACATCTTGGCAAACTTAGCATTTTCAGAAAGAAATCCAAACCCTGGGTGAATAGCATCTGCTCCTGTTAAAACACATGCACTTAATATATTTGTTATATTCAAATAGCTGTCTTTAGAAGCAGCAGGTCCAATGCATACAGCTTCGTCAGCAAGCTGAGTATGAAGAGCATCTTTATCTGCTTCAGAATATACTGCGACTGTCTCTATTCCAAGTTCTCTACAAGCTCTAATTATTCTAACAGCTATTTCTCCTCTATTTGCAATAAGCACCTTTTTTAGCATTTTTAATCACCTATCCTATAGCAAACATTATTTCAGCTTCACAAGCCTTTTTTCCATCAACTGTTGCCACTGCTTTTCCAATACCTATAGGTCCCTTTATCTTTATTATTTCACATTCAAGCTCAAGCTTATCTCCAGGCATAACCTGTTTTCTCCACTTTACCTTATCAGCTCCTGCAAATAAAGGATTTTTTCCTTTAAATTGCTCCATACTTAAAACTGCAACTGCTCCTACTTGTGCTAATGCTTCAAGTACTAAAACTCCTGGCATTACAGGGTATTCTGGAAAATGTCCTTGAAAGAAAGGCTCATTTATTGTCACATTTTTATAGCCCTTTACTCTTTTTCCTTCTTCCATTTCAGTTATTTTGTCAACTAAAAGGAAAGGATATCTATGAGGTAAAATCTCTCTAATTTCTTTTATATCCATCATATAGCCTAGTCCTCCTTTATCTTAAACAATGGCTGACCATATTCAACCATTTCTCCGTTCTTTACAAGAATCTCTTTTATTGTACCACTAACTTCACTTTCAATTTCATTCATAAGCTTCATGGCTTCAATTATACATAAAATTGAAGAAGTCTTTACAGTATCTCCAACACTAACAAAAGGAGCTTTATCTGGTGAAGGAGAAGTGTAGAATGTTCCAACCATAGGTGATTTTACTATATATAAATCTTCATCTTCTGAAACTTTAGTTTTTTCTTGAGAAACTGGTTGTGATATTACACTTTCATTGTTAGAAAAACTTTCTGTCTTAG
Organism: Clostridium sp.; assembly: GCA_022785265.1. Taxonomy (GTDB): domain Bacteria; phylum Bacillota; class Clostridia; order Clostridiales; family Clostridiaceae; genus Clostridium. The sequence goes on from JALFQD010000293.1 coordinate 4,094, forward strand.
CAGTTACTACTTCTTCTTTTACTTCATTTTTAACAATTTCTTTTGAAGGAGTTTCAGTTAAACTTCTAGTTAAAGATTTATCCATTTTTATATGGCCATCATTTGTCTTGTACTCAAAATAAGCTATATCTGAAGAATTAACACTTTCTATTAATTCTTTTATGCCATTAAAATCCATAAATATCACTCCTCTTAATTAATCCCACTTCTTAAATACTAATGTAACATTATGTCCACCAAAACCTAAAGAATTTGTTAAAGCATATTTAAGATCTGCCTTTCTTCCAACCTTTGGAACATAATCTAAATCTAAACCGTCATCTGGATTTTCAAGACCTATTGTTGGAGGTATAAATCCATCTTGAAGTGCCTTTATACATGCTACTGCTTCTATTGCTCCTGCTCCACCTAGAAGATGTCCTGTCATAGACTTTGTAGATGATACAGGAATTTTATATGCATATTCTCCAAAAGCTTTTTTAATTGC
>JALFQD010000359.1 GCA_022785265.1 Clostridium sp.
ATTTTTCTTCATTTAAAACATCTTCTTTATTTTCTAAAGTTTCTTCTTTATTCTCTTCTATAACTTCTTCTACCTTAATTTCTTCTTTTTTCTCTTTAAATTCTTCTTTTAAAGAACTTGCTACTACTAAAATTTTTCCACTAAAAGCTGGCACCTTAATATTTACATTATAATTATTTACACCTATACTTTCTCCAGTTAATAAATCTTTAAATTCTTCATTTTTATTTACATTAAAGTTTAAGTATTCATCATTATCACTTAAATTAACTGCTATATATGCTCTATCATCTCCTGAAACTCTGCAAAAGACAAATTGTTGATTTCTAACTAATACCTGCTCATAGCTTCCATACTTTAAAGCATAAGAATTTTTTCTTGCATAAGCTAATCTTTCTAAGTGTTTAATTAACTTACAATTATCATCCATATCATTTAATTCTAAGCATGGACGTATAGGAGCATCTGAACCATTTGATTTCATTCCTTTAATTGCCCATTCACTTCCATAATATATAGATGGAACTCCTGGCATTGTATATAAAATAGTATATACATTATAGATATAGTTTTCGTTGCTTAAAACACTTCCTATACGATTAACATCATGATTATCTATAAAGTTATAGGTATATATTTTTTCATATATTCCCCCTCTTCCAAATTGACGATTTAATGAATGTGCTATTTCAAAATAGTTTTTATCATTATGAGAAGAATATATTCCTTTATAGCATTCATAATTTGTTACAGAATCTAACATTCCAGGTTTTGCAAGTCTTGCATAGTCCCCATGAACCATTTCTCCCATAAGCCAAAAATCTTCTCTCTTTGCTTTACAATAAGCATTAAGCTTTCTAAAGAATTCTTCATCCATGCAATAAGCAACATCAAGGCGTAATCCATCTATTTTATATTCCTCCATCCAATTTCCAACTGAATTTAATAAATAATCTACAACCTCTTGATTTTTCAGATTAAGCTTAACTAAATTATAGTGTCCTTCCCATCCTTCATACCAGAAAGGATCTCCCATAGGGCTTGGACCTCCAAAATTTAAATTTTCAAACCATCCACAATACTTAGAGCTTTGCTTATTTTGTTGTACATCCTTAAATGCCCAAAAATCTCTTCCTACATGGTTAAATACTCCATCAATTACAACACTTATACCATTTTTATGTAATTCTTTACATACCTCTTTAAAATCTTCATTTGTTCCCAATCTTCTATCAATCTTATTATAATCTGCTGTATCATATCCATGCTCTGTTGATTCAAATAGTGGTCCAAAATAAATTGCACTAACTCCTATTTTCTTTAAGTGTGGTATCCATTCAACAACTTTCTTTATTCTAGGAACAGTTTCACCCCAATCATTTTTGCTTGGTGCTCCACAAAAACCTAAAGGATAAATATGATAAAATACTGATTCATTAACCCAATTACTCATCTACCTTTGCTGATTGAAAATTTAATTTTCATCAGCTCCCCCCTTTCTAATATTATATGTATATTATACCCCTAAATTTTATTTATTTGTATAAATTTTTTAAAATTTTTAGATTTTTTTAACAATTCATAATAATATTATAAGTTTTAAAAACTTAATTAAAAAAATTAAAGTTTTTTTAATTATTATTTTTATTTCAAATATTAAGCTTATATGTAGTTCAATAAATTCTTAATGATATTAAAAAAAGTAGCTACTCTACTTTTTAGTAGAATAGCTACTCTTTTTATTACATCTTATAGATGCCAAATATCTTCGTTGTATTGTGCTATTGTTCTATCTGAAGAGAAGAAACCAGCTTTGCTTATGTTTATAAGAACTTTCTTGTTCCATGCGTCTCTATCCTTGAAATCTTCAAATACTTTATCCTTAGTCTTTATATAGTCTTCAAGGTCAAGTAATGTCATGAACCAGTCTTTGTTGATTAATTCATTATGAAGTCTTTCTAAGTTAGTCTTATCTCCAACCTTTAACATTTCATCACTTACAATGAAGTCAACTAATGGCTTAATGTTTTCTTTTTCATAATAGTTCTTAGATACATAATCAGCATTTTTATAGTGTTCTATAACTTGTTCACTTGATTCACCGAAGATGTAGATATTTTCATCTCCAACTAATTGGTGAATTTCAACGTTAGCTCCATCTTCTGTTCCTAAAGTTAAAGCTCCATTTAACATGAACTTCATGTTACCTGTTCCTGATGCTTCCTTAGATGCAAGAGAAATTTGTTCTGAAACATCACAAGCTGGAATTAACTTAGATGCCTTAGTTACATTGTAGTTTTCAACCATAACAACATTTAAGTATTTGTTAACTTCT
>JALFQD010000391.1 GCA_022785265.1 Clostridium sp.
TTTTTACAAATATAACATTGTTATTGGTTTTTTCAAATAATTTTTTATGAAAATTTTGAGTAAAAGGTTGACTTTAAATTACATATTTGTTAATATTATATATGAAATGTCGAAACATGAATTTATAAGGAGGAACTCAAAATGAAATCAACTGGCGTAGTAAGAAGAGTAGACGAATTAGGTAGAATAGTAATTCCAATAGAGTTAAGAAGAACTTTGGATATTGCTGAAAAGGATGCATTAGAAATATATGTAGATGGTGAACAAATCATATTAAAGAAATATGAACCAGCATGTATTTTCTGTGGAGATGCTAGAGACGTTATAAATTATAAAGGTAAAAATATTTGTCAAAACTGTCTTCAACAAATTAGAGACAACAAATAATATACCTTGAACATACTAATTTTAGAGAATTTATCCCCTTAAATTCTCTAACAAAGCAACAAAAAAGCGTTCTACCCCTTAGAACGCTTTTTTGTTATATAAAAAAATTGAATTATTGCTTTTCTTTTTTTATTATGTTGATATTTTTTAAGTCAAGACAACTATAAAATGCAAAATAAATTATATATCAATAGCATATTTATAAACTTCATTTTTACTAAGTCCTCTTTCCTTAGCAACATACTTTATGGCTTCTTTCTTGCTAATTCCACTTTCCATAACACTTAAAATATGGTCTTTTATGCTTAAATTCTCCCACTTTTCTTTATTTTCTTTATCTATATGTTCTTGTTGTTTTCCTTCAATAACGAGTACAAATTCACCCTTAGGAGCTGTATTCTTAAAGTAGTCTATTAATTCATCTATTTTTCCTCTTTTAATTTCTTCATGGAGCTTTGTAAGTTCTCGACATATTGCTACATTTCTATTTCCTAAATACTCCAATAAAGTTTCTAATGTACTTACAACCCTATAAGGAGATTCATATAAAATTATAGATTCTTTTACATCCTTAATTTCATTTAACAAAATTTTTCTTTCTTTGTTTTCTCTAGGAATAAAACCTCTGAATAAAAATCTTGTTGTATCTAAACCTGAATATACCAATGCTGTTGTTATTGCTGTAGCTCCAGGTAATACTTCAAAATCTATATTTTCATTAATACACTTCTTAACTATCACAGCTCCTGGATCAGATATCCCTGGAGTTCCTGCATCTGTGACTATTGCAATATTACGTCCTTCTTTAAGCAGCTCAATTATATCTTCACTTTTTTCTTGCTCATTATGTTTATGATAACTCATTAAACTTTTCTTTATTTCAAAATGATTTAAAAGCTTTAATGTTTGTCTTGTATCTTCTGCTGCAACTATATCCACAAATTTTAGCACTTCTAATGCTCTAAGTGTTATATCTTTTAAATTTCCTATTGGAGTTGGAACTAAATATAATTTACCTAAATTCATTAAGCATTACTCCTTCCATATATTCTATTAATTTCATCACTATATTCTCCATTATCATCATAAACATATAAAGGTGGATCCCATTTAAGAAAATGCCCTCCATCTCTTTGTCCTTCTACTAAAACTATATTGGGAGCCTTTTTTGTATTAGGATGAACCATTCTTATTCTCTTAGGCTCTATTTTATATTTTCTCATTAAATTCAATATATCAGCTAATCTTTCTGGTCTATGAACCATGTACATTCTTCCGTTATCTTTTAATAAAACTCTAGCACTGTATATTACATCTTCTAAATCACATAAAATCTCATGTCTTGCTATTGCTAAACCATCACTAGGATTAATAATACCTGAATTATTAATCTTATATGGTGGATTTACTGTTAATGCATCAAATCGACCTAATTGCTTTAAAAATTCTACATCTTTTAAATTTCTATTTATAAATTTTATTTTATCTTCTACCTGATTTAAAATAACACTTCTATTAGCCATTTCTGTTATTTCTTCTTGAACTTCCACTCCTACTATTTCTTTTGGTCCATATTTACCTAATATTAAAAAAGGAACAATTCCTGTTCCTGTACATAAATCTATGACTCTAAAATTCTTTTTTATATTTGCAAATTCTGATAATAAAACAGCATCTACTCCAAATCTAAATGCATCCTTTTTTTGAATAAGCTTAAGTCCCTTTAATTGAAGATCATCTATAGTTTCATTTTCATTTATAATCACTTCATTTTGTAAAATAACTTTATCATTCATATAATTATTTCCTTTTCATATTTTATATTTCCTATATAATTATACCGTAAAAAAATATTATCTACAAATTTAAAAAAAGAAGTTGCAATAACAACTTCTTTCTGGTGGCTCGACCAGGAATCGAACCAGGGACACGAGGATTTTCAGTCCTCTGCTCTACCGACTGAGCTATCGAGCCATAAAATAAAAACCTGGCAACGTCTTACTCTCCCACACGGTCTCCCATGCAGTACCATCAGCGCTGTAGAGCTTAACTTTCCTGTTCGGAATGGGAAGGAGTGTTTCCTCTACGCCATCATCACCAGATACTATGATTCTCTAAATCTTTGATTTAGCTAAGAATCTTATTTCAGAGTGTTCTCTGAAAATTGCACATAGTTTGTTATATTCTCAGTTTTTATTTGGTCAAGCCCTCGACCTATTAGTATCAGTCAGCTAAATATGTTACCATACTTACACCTCTGACCTATCAACCTTGTGTTCTTCAAGGGGTCTT
>JALFQD010000402.1 GCA_022785265.1 Clostridium sp.
ATGTCTCCAATACATTTTGAAATTATAGAGGAAGCAGTAAAATCTTGTGGATATGATATGGAGGTTCTTCCATCAATTGATATGGAGGCTGTTGAAGAGGGATTAAAATATGTAAATAATGATGCTTGTTATCCATCAATAATAGTTGTAGGACAAATTATTCATGGATTAAAATCAGGAAAATATGATTTAGATAACACTTCAGTTATAATAACTCAGACAGGTGGAGGATGTAGAGCTACAAATTATGTTGCATTTTTAAAGAAAGCATTTAAGGAAGCAGGACTTTCAAAAATTCCAATAATATCATTAAATGCAGTAGGACTTGAGAAACAACCAGGCTTTAAGTTAAGTGTAGGATTAATAAAGAAAGCACTTATGGCACTTGTTTATGGAGATTTATTTATGAGAGTTTTATATGCAACAAGACCATATGAAAAGGTAGAAGGGTCAGCAGATGCTTTATATGAAAAATGGAATGAAAAAGCAAAAGAAAATGCTAGAAATGGAAAGCTTGGAGAATTTAAAAAGAATATAAGAGGAATAATAAAAGAATTTGATGAATTAGAAAGAAAAGATGTTGTAAAGCCAAAAGTTGGACTAGTTGGAGAAATATTAGTTAAATTCCATCCAACAGCAAACAATGATGTTGTAAAAATTATTGAAAGAGAAGGTGGAGAGGCAGTTATGCCAGACTTAATGGATTTCTTCTTCTATTCATGCTATGATGCAGAATTTAAGTATAGATATTTAGGAGAATCATCTAAAAAATCTAGAGATTTAAATATGCTTGCAATAAACATTATGGAGATGTTTAGAAAGACAATGAAAGCAGAATTAGAAAAATCAAAACACTTCCATGCACCAAAACATATTAAAGAATTAGCAAAAATGGCAGAGCCAATACTTTCAATAGGAAACCAATGTGGTGAAGGATGGTTCTTAACAGCAGAAATGGTTGAACTTATAGAAAGTGGAACAGACAACATAATATGTATGCAACCATTTGCGTGCCTTCCAAACCATGTAACAGGAAAAGGAATGATGAAGCCACTAAAAGAAAAATATCCAAAGGCAAATATAGTAGCAGTAGACTATGACCCAGGAGCTTCAGAAGTAAACCAACTAAACAGAATAAAACTAATGCTATCAGTAGCTTTTAAAAAGCTAAGTGGTGAAGAAAAAGTTATAGAACTTCCAAAACCAAAGGAAGTAATAAGTCCTAAAAATCAAAGTGTTATAAATTAAATAAAATTACAAAAAAAGTTTATCACAGCTTTAATTATTAATGAAATATAATAAAAAAATCAATGTAGAAATAATTTAATCTACATTGATTTTTTTATTAGAATATTGATATATTTTTTAATAATCTTGAGTGTTTCTTCAAAAGAAAAGTAAGCGTCAAAGATTTCACGTATATATAAATTATAGACCTTCTGATAAAATTAAGTAAACATTAATTTTAGAGGAGGTTTTTTATGTATAAGAAATTAAACAATAAAGAATGGGAAGAAGCTGTTAATCTTTACTATAAAGAAAATAATGACATAACTATAAAGGAATATTGTACTATAAATAATCTAAATAAAAGCCAATTTTACTATCATAAAAAAAGGATTAGCAATAATAAGAATAAAGGACTAATATTTCAAGCTATTCAATTAAATGATAGGAAAAAAATTATTAATGAAAATGTATCTTCTAATTCATTATTAGAAATAAAGATATCAATTAGAGCTACTAAAATATTTATTCCCGTTAGTGAAACTACTCTTATTAATTCTATAATTAAGGATTTGATATTAAATGTTTAACATTAATAAAATCAATACTGTTTATCTAGCCTGTGGCGTTACGGATTTAAGGAAAAGTATTGATGGATTAGTTATGATAGTACAAAATGAAATGAAGCTAGATCCCTTTGATAATGTTTTGTTTGTGTTTTGTAATAAACAAATGAATAAGCTAAAGATATTGCATTTTGATGAAGGTTTTTGGATTTACTATTACAGATTAGAACATAGTCACTTTAAATGGTTTCAGAATCTAGAAGAAGCACTTAAGGTAAATAAGGAAGAACTTAAGTGGCTACTAAAAGGTTATGAAATTAGAAATGCCTCAAAATTCAAGCCTGTTACTCAAAAAAATTACTATTAAAATATATTGCAAAATGCCCGAAACTCTTTGGAAACAGAGAGTTTTTATGGTATAATAGAGACAGCTAAAGCTAATAATTTGAAAATAGAAATGTACTTATGTTATTTAATTTGATAATATATCAAATATGGAATTTAGAGATAAAGATTCATTATTAAAATTGATGCCTTGGTCCGATACAATTCCTAAGGAATTGAAACTTAAATCTTCAAAATAAATATTAAATTGTAGATCAGACAGTAAGTATTTCTACTATCTGAGCTTATTTTATCATCTGAAATATCTTATTTCTATAC
>JALFQD010000001.1 GCA_022785265.1 Clostridium sp.
TTATTAATTCTTTCTCCAATTTTATGAAAATCATTAAAATCAAAGGGAGTATTTAAAACATTATAAGTTTCCCCTGTTGAAGTACCATTTTCATCTATTTTTAATATTTCATTTGAAGTTATTTTTAATTCTTCATTTAATATATCTCTTTTATAATCTCCACTTAAATTAAAATAGCTATGATTTGTAATATTTAATAAAGTGTCTTCTGTTGTTTTTCCTGTAATTTTAAAAAAAAGTTCATTATCATCATTTAATTCATATACTACCTTTACATCCACTTCTCCTGGATATCCTTCCTCTAAATCTAAAGATTTTAAAGTAAGCTCTAAGCTATTTTTTGATTCTTTAACTTTCCATATTCTTTTATTAAAACCAATATTTCCACCATGTCCAGAATTAACACCATAATTTTTATTTAAGAAATATTTTTTTCCTCCAAGAGTTATTTCTCCTTTATGTATTCTTCCTGAAGTTCTTCCTATTATTCCACCATAATAAGATGGGCTTTCAAAATAACTTTCTAAATCTTTATAGGCTAAAACTATATTCTCTATCTTTCCATATTTGTTAGGAGTGTATATTCCTGTTATTACTCCACCTAAATTTAACACAGTAACAGCTAAGCCATTTTTATTTTCTATTTTATATTCAAAAATTTCTTCATTATTAAAAAATCCTAAAGATTTTCTCATTTTTTATTTCTCCTTTCTATTTTTAAATCTTAAAATAAGAGTTGCCTCTTAAAGAAACAACTCTCTTTTCTTTTTTAAATATCTTCTTTAAGAATAAAAATACCATATTTCCCAAGTTCCACTTTGCTTGATACTTTATCTTTTGTAAGCATATTTATATATTCTTTATCTCCTAAATCTACTACCTTGCTTTCTTCATTAAAGTTCATTAAGAAGATAAATTTTTCTTTTTCTTTTTCACGTATTTGTGCTGTAACTCCAGCTGGAAGGTCTGTTTCAAGAACCTTTTTAATATTTAATTCTTTACTTAACTTTTTATAAAAATCTAAGTAAAAATCATCTTTTGCTCTTCCTGCTATATAATAGCACTTTCCATTTCCATATTTATTTACAGTAAGAGCTGGCATATCTTTATAAAAATCATTTTTATATTTAGCTAAAACTTCTGCTGTTTCTGTATGTATTAAATCGCAATAATCTATAATTTCATATTCATCTTTCATTTCTGAAATATTATTTAAAGCCATATGATTTCTTTCATTATCATATAATGAATCTATTTCTTCAGACCATATTCCTGTAACTTCTCTTAAAGGTCCTGGGAATCCTCCTAAAAAACATAAGTCATTTTCATTCACTATTCCACTCCAGAAAGTTGTAACTAAAGTTCCACCATTTTTAACAAATTCATTAAGCCTTTCTCCTACTCCCTCTCTTACCATATAAAGCATTGGAGCTACTATAAGCTTATATTTTGAAAAATCACAATCCATATTTATAACATCTGTTGAAATTCCCATTTTCCAAAAAGCTCTATAATTTTCTTGGCAAATTTCCTCATAACCTTTTTTCTCCATTTTTAAACCTTGTAAATCATCAATAGCCCACTTATTTTCTACATCAAAAATAATGGCAACTTCTGAATTTTTAACTGAGCCTTGAATTTCTGTAAGCTTTTCTAAAGCCTCTCCTACTTCAGTTACATCTCTAAACACTCTTGTATTTTCATGACCACAATGGTCCACTACTGCTCCATGGAATTTTTCAGATGCTCCTCTTCCCTTTCTCCACTGAAAATATAAAACAGAATCTGCACCATGAGCTAAAGCTTGCATTGATGACAAAAAGTGCATACCTGGACGCTTTAACTTATTTACCTGATGCCAATTTACAAGACTTGGAGTACTTTCCATTATTAAAAATGGCTTTCCACCTTTAAGACTTCTATAAATATCATGTACAAAACTTACATTAGAAGCTAAATCATAAGTTTTTTCAAAGTTATTATGCCATGCTGGATAATTGTCCCAAGATACTATATCCACTTCCTTTGCAAATTTCCAATAATCTAATCCTGTAAAAAGGCCCATATGAGGATAATTCCCCATAAAATTAGCTGTAATTGGAATATCAGGGGTTATTTCTATAAGAGGAGCTATTTCATTTTTATAAAAATCTATTGTTTGATATGTTACAAATCTATTCCAATCTAAGTTATGACCATGTACAAACATTTCTCCCTTATCTGAAGGACTTTCTATTTGAGAAAAATCATTAAATCTATGACTCCAAAAGCCTGTCCACCATGCATCATTAAGTTTTTCTATATCATTATCATATTTCTTTCTAAGGAAATTTCTAAAAGCTTCTTGACACTTTTCACAATGACATTCCCCTCCATATTCATTTGATACATGCCAAAGTATTAATGCAGGATGATTTTTATATCTTTCTGCAAGAATTTTATTTATTTCATAAGTTTTCTTTCTATAA
>JALFQD010000016.1 GCA_022785265.1 Clostridium sp.
TACGAGATAAGCCATAAGCGGGGTTCTGTATTAAGCAATCATCTATCTAGACCTATTGTTACCAATAGGTTCAAGCGACGCACCCAGAAACGGAACGGGCCACTCCTTATATGTTTCTCTATTCGGTCTTGCTCCAAGTGGGGTTTACATAGCCGTGAAGTCGCCATCACGCTGGTGAGCTCTTACCTCGCCTTTCCACCCTTGCCTGAAAAACAGGCGGTATATCTCTGTTGCACTATCCTTCAAGTCGCCTTGACTGGACGTTATCCAGCACCCTGCCCTGTGGAGCCCCGACTTTCCTCTCCTAGCTTAAAGCTAGCAGCGATTGCATGTCTTACTCGCAAAACTCATGATAACATAATAATTAAATTATTACAAGAAATTATTTATAAATTTTCTTTGAAAATTTATAAATAATTTTTTTTGCATTATAAAGAAATGTATATTAACCATATTTTAGGGTATAAATATAAATAATAGTAACAATAATATGATTACAAATAATCCATAAAATCCAACTCCACACAACAATAAAGTTATAAAAAAGCAACACAACACACAAAGCTTTCCAGGACTTATAAATAAAAATATAGGCCATTTTCTCAATTTTTTAAAACTTTTGTTATAAAAACTTTCACAGTTATTTTTAAAATCATCAAAATTATTTTTATATCGCCTATTAATTTTAATCTCTCCTTAATAAAAAAATTAGTATACAATACTACTATATATAATAAAACTACAAAAGATAATAAAAAAGAAGATTTAATAAAAAATAATATTACAAAAAAGTTTCTTCTTAAAAGTGTACCCATACAATTTGATTTTTTGAAAAAATGTGCTATCTTATTAATAATGTAAAGAAAGGAGAATGGATAGCATGAACAATAAATTTGTTTATACTCCTGGTCCAACTATGGTGAGGGAGAATGTAAGGCTTGAAAGAGCAAAGGTTACTACAAATCCAGATATTGATGAAGAGTTTGTGGAATTTTACAAAAATACTTGTGACAAATTTGGAGAGATAGTACATACTAAAAATGATGTTTACATATTATGTGGGGAAGGAATTCTTGGATTAGAAGCTGCATGTGCCTCAATTACAGAACCAGAAGACAGGGTTTTAGTAATAGATAATGGTCTTTATGGAAAAGGCTTTGATGGTTTTGTAGAAATGTATGGGGGAAAAGTAGTCTATTTTTCTAAAGATTACACAGAAGAGATTAATGTAGAAGAGCTAAAGAAGTTTTTAGAAATTGATCATGACTTTAAATATGCAACAGTAGTTCATTGTGATACTCCAACAGGAATGCTTAATGATATTTCTAAAATATGTCCATTACTAAAGAGTTATGGAATATTAACAGTAGTAGATTCTGTTTCTGGCATGGTAGGTCAGGAAGTTAGAACTGATGATTGGAAAATAGATATATTAGTAGGAGGCTCACAAAAAGCAATATCAGCACCTACAGGATTAACAATGGTCACAGTAAGTAAAGATGCAAGAAAAGCAATGGAAGAAAGAAAAACTCCAGTTGTAGGATTCTATTGCAATTTAAATATATGGAAAAATTATTATAAAGATAAGTGGTTTCCATATACAGTTCCAATAAGTGACATTATGGCTCTTGATAAAGCTTTACAAAACATTTTAGATGAAGGATTAGAAAATGTAATAGATAGACATAAAAATATAGCTTTAGCAGTAAGAAAAGCTGTAAAGGAATATGGTCTTGAATTATTTAATAAAAGTGGATATTCAAATACTGTTACAGTAGTAAATATTCCAGAGAATATAGGAGCTTTAAATTTAAAAAATCATATGTTGAAAAAGTATAATGTTTTAATTGCAACTTCATTAGAGCCTTATACAAATAAAGTAATAAGAATAGGACATATGGGAGAAAATGCAAAGCTTGAAAATACTATATATGTATTAAATATATTAGATAAATCATTAAAAGAGTTAGGTTTTGAAACTTCTAAAGACTTGGTTCAATTATTTAATAAATATTTAGGATAAATTTATAATATACACATGGGGGAAGAAATTATGGAAACGTCAAAAACAAGTAACAGATTAAGCACAAAAGATTTAGTTCAAACAGCATTATTAGTAGCACTAGTATTTATAGCAACTAAGTTTATAAATATAACATTGCCTGTTGGTGCTAGTGGAGGCCTTGTGCATTTAGGAAATACAATGTTATTTACAATTGCAATTATTTTTGGTAAGAAAAAAGGTGCAATTGCAGGTGCAATTGGTATGGGGCTATTTGATTTATTATCTGCTTGGGCAATATGGGCACCATTTACTTTTGTAATAAGAGGAGTAATGGGATATATTATAGGTGTAATTTCATGGGGAGACAATAAAAAAGGAAATAGCATTATAAGAAATATTGTAGCAATAGTAATATCAGGAATATGGATGTTAGTTGGATATTATATAGCTGAAGTAATATTATATGGAAACTGGGCAAGTCCAGTTGCATCAATACCAGGAAATATAACTCAATTAGTAGTAGGTTTAATAATATCTGTACCATTAACAAAAGCATTAAAAGCAGCAAATATAGATAGAATAATATAAAATATAAACTTATAAAAAGATTCTTTGATTTTTTTCAAAGAGTCTTTTTTATTTTTAAAATATTATTGAATTAATATTGATAATAAATATTAATTATCTAAATAAAAATTTTTATTGAAGTTTTAAATGAAATAGAAAATATAAGACATTGACAATGATATTTGTTTTCAATATAATAAAGCAGAAATTAATTGAGAATAATTATTAATAATAAGTATAAAAGAAAGGATTAGAAATGAAAAAACGATATTTACTCATTATATTAATATTTTTATCAATTTTCTCTTTATTTATTGGAGTACATAATATAAGATTATCTGATTTAATAAATGGTGATATGGAGAAAATAAGTATATTTTTGATAAGCAGAGTGCCAAGACTTTTAAGTATTTTAATAACAGGCATATCTTTAAGTATAGCTGGAGTAATAATGCAGCAGATAAGCAGTAATAAGTTTGTTTCTCCAACAACAGCAGCAACAATAGATTCTGCAAAGCTTGGAGTATTGGTTTCAACAATGCTTTTTTCATCAGCAACTATTATGGAGAAAATGATTGTGTCATTAATATTTTCAATTGTTGGAACAGTTATATTTATGAAAATTCTTAATAAAGTAAGACTTAAAAATATAATTTTTGTTCCTTTAGTTGGGATAATGGTTGGAAATGTTATTGGAGCAGTTACAGATTATTTAGCTTATAAATATAACATGGTTCAAAATATGACTTCATTTCTTCAAGGAGATTTTTCAACAGTACTTAAGGGAAAATATGAATTGTTATTTTTAATAATTCCACTTTTAATAATGGCATTTATTTATGCTAGAAAATTTACTATTGTTTCTATGGGTGAAGAAATAAGTGCAAATTTAGGAATAAGCTATAAAAAAGTAGTTCAAATAGGAGTTATAATAGTATCTTTAATATCCTCTTTAATAGTTATAACAGTTGGAAGTATACCATTTGTAGGACTCGTTGTTCCTAATATAGTTTCTATGTTTAAAGGAGATAATTTAAGTGAAAATATTGGTTTAACAGCATTATTTGGAGGAATTTTTGTGCTTATATGTGACATGATAGGAAGAGTAATAATATTTCCTTATGAAGTTCCAATAAGCTTAACAATAGGAGTAATAGGAAGTATTTTATTTTTAATTTTAGTTTTTAGGAGAGCAAAAGATGAAGGATAAAAAGAAAATATATATTTTATTTGGAATTGCACTTCTTGCAATAACATTATTTTTAGTATATGGACTTAACATAAATAATTATGAGTACAACTTATCTAAGAGAATACCTAGAGTTATTGCAATAATAATAACAGGTGGAAGTATAGCTTTTTCATCAATAATATTTCAGACCATAACAAACAATAGAATAATTACTCCAAGTGTTCTTGGGTTAGATTCTCTCTATGGATTTTTGCAATCATTTGTAGTTTTTATTTTTGGAATTTCAAGTATTGTTATGACTGATGGAAGGGTAAATTTTTTAGTATCATCATTTCTTATGATTTTAGGGAGTATGATTCTTTATAAATTTCTTTTAGGTAATGGAAAATCTAACATATATTTTCTTCTTTTTGTAGGAACTATATTTGGGACATTATTTAAAAGTTTATCAACTTTTATGCAGGTTTTAATAGACCCAAATGATTATGTAGTCCTTCAATCAAAACTTTTTGCATCATTTACAAATGTTAATACAAGCATATTATTATTGGTTATAATAATTCTTCTTATAATAGTTGCTTTTATATATGATGATATGAAAAAGATTGATGTTTTGCATCTTGGAAGGGATAATTCAATAAGTCTTGGAGTTGATTATGATAGAATTTCTAAAAAGTTTTTAATAGTGGTTTCGATATTAATATCAATTTCAACAGCATTAGTAGGGTCTATAACATTTTTAGGAATTTTAGTTGTTAATTTATCATATCAACTTATAAAAAGCTATAAGCATAAATATTTAATAGCATCTTCAATATTAATAAGTATTATTGCTTTAGTAGGAGGGCAGTTTATAGTAGAAAGATTATTAAATTATAATACAAAAATTAGTATAATAATTAACTTTATTGGTGGAGCATACTTTATATATTTATTATTAAAGGAGAACAAATGATGATAGAGATAAGAAATATAACAAAGAAATATGGAAACAAAACAGTACTTAAAAATGTTTCTTTTAATATTGAAAAGGGAAAGATAACTTCTCTTATAGGACCAAATGGAGCAGGAAAAAGTACAATATTATCAATGATTACTCCAATAGGAAAAAATGATGGAGGAGAGGTTATTATAGAAGGAAAAAAGCTTAGTGACTTTAATACTAAGGAATTAGCAAAAAAAATAGCTATTTTAAAACAAGCTAATAATATTAATATAAGACTTACTATTAAAGAATTAGTTGAATTTGGAAGATTCCCTTATTGTGAGGGAAGGCTTAAAAAGGAAGATGAAAAATATGTTGAAGAAGCTATAGAATATATGGGTCTTCAGGACATAAAAAATAGATACTTAGATGAACTAAGTGGAGGGCAAAGACAAAGGGCTTTTATAGCAATGGTGATAGCTCAAAATACAGAATATATTTTATTAGATGAACCTTTAAATAACCTAGATATTAAACATTCAGTAGAAATGATGAAGGTTCTTCAAAACTTAGTTAAAGAGCTTAATAAAACAGTTGTTATTGTAATGCATGATATTAATTTTGCATCTTGTTATTCAGATAATATAGTAGTTATGAAAAATGGAAAGGTGGTGAGGGCATCTGAAAAGGAATGTGTGATAAATAAAGAATTTTTAGAAGAAATATATGAGATTGATTTTGATATAAGAGATATTGGAGGAAACAAAATATGTATTTATCATTGTAATAACAAATGCACAAAATGTAAAAAAACAAATGTTTAGCTTAAAAAACAAAGGAGAAAATTATGAATAAAAAAGTATTAGGTATTGTAGCAGTAATTATTATAGTATTAATTGGAGGAGCATTTTTATTTAAGGGAAAATCAAGTTCGCAAAAAGAGGAAGTAGGAGCTTTAACAATAGAGCATAGATTTGGTACTACAGAAGTTAAAAAGAATCCTCAAAATGTAGTTGTTTTAGACTATGGTTCATTAGATGTATTAAGCACTTTAGGTGTTGAAGTTAAGGCACTTCCAAAGCAAGGACTTCCATCTTATTTAAGTGAATATAAAGATGAAAAGTATGTTGATATTGGTGGTCTTAAGGAATTTGATATAGAAAAAATAAATGAGCTTAAGCCAGACTTAATAATAATAGAAGGAAGACAAGAAGATTCATATGAAGAATTATCAAAAATAGCACCTACAATAGGGCTTGGAAGTGAATCAACAGACTTTATGAAATCTCTTGAATTTAGTTGTAATATTTTAGGACAAATTTTTGAAAAAGAAGATGAAATAAAAGAAAATTTAAATGAAATAAAGAGTAAACTAGAGAAAGTAAGTACTAAGGTCAAAGAGACTAATTCAAATGCAGCAATATTAATGGTAGCAGACAATTCAATAAGTGTTTATGGTGAAAAATCAAGATTTAATATGCTTTATAATGAATTTGGATTTAAAATAAATGATGCTAGTGTTGGTGATGATAAACATGGACAAACTATTTCATATGAATATTTATTAGAAAAAAATCCAGACTACATTTTTATAATAGATAAAAATACTATAACTGGAACTGAAAATAATACTGCTAAAGAAATAGTAGAAAATGAATTAGTGAAAAAAACATCAGCATATAAAAATAATAAAATAATATATTTAGATTCACAAGCTTGGTATGTTGGAGGAGTAGGATTTAAAGCTGTTAATACTAGAATTTCAGAAATTGAAAATGCAATAAAGTAGAATATTTTTTGAACAAGTGTTTAAAAAATAATTTACATGGAAAAAGAAAGAAATTAGTGATATAATAAACTTAAACAAAGGTGTTTATAGGTATACAAATCTATAAGCACCTTTGTTTATTTATATATGCTTAATGGAGGTTTTTATGAAAGAGTATAAGATAAAATTAGTTGTAAAAAGTTCAAAATGTGATTTGTATAAGAAAGGAGATACTATATACATAGATGGCGCCTTGCTTGATAAAGAAAAATCTGCAAATGTTTGCTTAACTGCGATAAATGCTTTTTATCCATTTATATATGCTGCAAGAAAAAGAGTTACAGCAGAGCAAATGGGATTTGAAGAGTTAACATTTCAATGTCCAGATTGTCCAGAAAAGGTTGAATTCACTATAATTCCATATGAAGATGAAGAGTGAAAATATTAAAAAAATTTAAAAATATAAAAGTAAGTATATTAATTTGATTAATAAAAAAGGAGTTGTTGCACAAAAATTTAATCACAATATACAGTATATTTTTATAATTAAAATGTTGTATATTGTGTGAATATTTGTTCATGCAACAGTTCCTGATTTTTTAAGCTCTTGAAAAGATAGCTGTACACCATTCATTTGTTTGATGCTTTTCTAGTATTTTAAAGCCATATTTTTCAATCATATTTTTAACCTTGTCAAAACTCCATTCAACAAGGCCAGATACAAGTAATTTACCATCCTTTTTTAAATGTTCATTTATTAATGGCATAAACATTTCGGTTTCTTCCCCACCTATATTTATGTAAATCCAATCAAAATCGCCTTCTATAGTAATTTCTCCTGAAATAGCATCACCAATTAATGTTTTTATTGTAGAAATATTATTTAATGAAGCATTTAATTCAACCTCATCTTGAACATCTCTAATATCCACAGCAACAACTTCAGAAGCATTTTTTATGGCTGTTGCAAGTGATAAAATGCCAGAACCTGTTCCTATGTCTAAAACTTTTTTATTGGTAAAATCTTTTTCTAAGATAATTCTTAATAAATCTTGAGTAGTTTCATGAAGTCCAGTACCAAAAGCACCTTGTGAAATAAAGTTAATTTTCTTTTTAC
>JALFQD010000076.1 GCA_022785265.1 Clostridium sp.
CACCTCCTCATAACGGTCTCGCCACTATTGGTACAAATCTCTAAAATTTGTTTTATAAAAAAACCATTCCGTGAGCGGTTTACCAAAGTATTGTATCATGTTTTAATATTATTGTAAAGAAAATTTTTAATTAAAACTAATATAAAAAGTGGCTAAATCAATAAGCACTTTAAATAATCTTTCTATATACAAACTCTCACAAATCTTTTAAAGTTTCCTTTACATACAAAAGAGCTGTCAATTATTTTAAAACCAGCTGATTTTATGTATTCATCCATATCCTCAAATGTTATTAAAACTAATTTATTTGCAATTTTTCTTGAGTAATTAATTATATCTGTTTGCTCTTTTAATGTAGTTGGAGTAAATAATCCATAAGGAAGGTCTATTATTGCTGCATCATATTTTTCTTTTATATCACGCATATCCTTGCAAGTAATACAGTCATCATATCCAAAAAATTTTAAGTTTCTTTTTGCATCATTTGCAACAGGTAATCTAAGTTCTACTCCTTTAATATCTACTCCCATTGAAAGACCTTCAATAACTACTGTTCCTACACCACAACAAGGGTCAATAAGCTTCGTATTTAAATTATCACAAACAGCTATATTTACTAATGCTCTTGCAATTCTTCCACTTAAAGAATTTGAATAAGAACATGGCTTACTATCATGTATGTGCCACTTAAAATCATTTTTTTCATACTCACCAAAAAACCACTTATTATTTATGCAAATTACTCCTAATGTAATTTTAGGATTTTTCATATCTGGTTCTCCATTAATTACAAGCCCTATTTCCCTCATAGCATTTAATCTTTCTTCATAAGAAATTTCATTTTTATCTAACCTTATATAACAGACCTTAAAATCTTTATATGATAAATTATCTCTTTTTATATTTTCAATAATTTTATCTAAAGATTCCTCTTCATAAATTATAGCTAAAGATTCTTTTATAAATGGACTTCTTGTTGGTGTGATATATTTTTTAGAAAAGAAAGTCTTCCCTTCTAGTTCTAAATTAAAAAGAGATTTAATTTCTAACTTACATAATTCTTTTTCATATTGTGGATAATTTACTACATAAAAATATTTATTTTCTTTAATCATTATTTTTCTCCAAATTATTACTTCTAAATTAACTTATAATATTTCTTTTTTTCCCAAATTATATTATAATATCTTATGGTTTACTTTTTGCCTTTTATATTACAATTATGTGCTTTTAAATTATATCATAAAAATTTAACATTTTTTTAAAATAATTTTTTTACTAAATATTCAATTTTCAGAAAATTATGATATAATTTATAGTATAATTATTCAATTTACTCAAGGAGATGATAAAAATGATATTAGCAGAAATGGATAAAATTTATTCAACATTAAATGATGAAGGTTTCAATTTATCTAGTGCTTCATATGAAAAAGATGATTATCATGTTTTTTATAAAAGTGGCTTAGTTCTTACAATGGACCTTTCTACAGAAAACGTAGATGCAACTATGATGTATTTTGACTCTAATAATGAATTTGTATCTTATACTTATAATTTACCTACTCCAGAATCTTTTGAGGACCTTTTAGAGCATGTTTTAAATGTCATTGAAACAAATAGTATGAAATTAAAATGGAATCTTAACCTTTATGAAATAATTCATTTAGACAAATTAATATTTGTTTCTAAAAAAGACCTAGAACAAATTTCTTCAAAAGATAATTTAGACAATCTTAAAATTGAAAGAATTATGAATTTTGACAGACCTCTATTTAATATGATAGTTGGTTTTGGTGATGATAAAAATAAATTTACTCTTTTGTATGACAAGCTTTCTAATGAGGGATTCAAAATAATGCTTATAGAAAAGAGTAATACTGGAATAGCTAATATAACTAGAGCTTTATTCAGAAAAGATGGGGTTTTAATTGTTTTATTCTATGAAGAATCTGGAGTTATTCTTTGTGGAAACATTTATTTTCAAACAAGTAATCCTATAAGCGATAATTTATATATAGATGATGATAATATCTTAAATAAATTTGACTTAGATGATGAAAATGAATCTAAAGACTGCATTCTTTATAAAGTAAAATTCTCTGAAACTACATTAAAAACTGTTTTATACTTAATGAACAATACTGATATTATACATTCTAAAATGTGTAAAGGTGCTTAT
>JALFQD010000106.1 GCA_022785265.1 Clostridium sp.
TTATACTTCTTAGGAGAATTAAATATTTTTTTAATCTTATTATCTTCTAAACACTCTACATTTTCTTCTGTTTGACTTATATATGAATAGCTTTCTGTTAAAAATATATTTCCTTCTTCTACTTCAATTAATCCTAAAATAACTTTAATAAGTGTGGTCTTTCCTGCTCCATTTTCTCCTACTAAACCTATTCTATCTCCATCCATAAGTTCAAAATCTTCTATATCTAAAACTAATCTATCTTCATAATATTTTTTTACATTTTTAATTTTTATTAATAACAAAAAAATCCCTCCTTATATTTTAGGAGAGAGTAAATTTTTCTATAAAGGTATAATATAATCCTTGGTGTAATTTACTCTCAAAATAAAGCACAACAATAAAACCTCTCAAAGGCTTTTAAATTTTACTATGTGCTTAAAATTTTAAAAATAAATTACATTCTCATCTGTGAAAATACCTCATACCTTTCTAATATTTTCTTTATATTAACATAAGTTATCTAAAAAATACAAGTACTATTTTTCCTATTCAACTCTATTTCTTTTTTCTCCTCTATAAAAGGCTTTAATGTTTTCTATTAAGTCATTAAATAATCTTTCTCTAGCTTCTATGCTCGCCCAAGCTATATGAGGTGTCATAACAATTTTTTCTTTATTCTTAATTTTTAATAGTGGACTATCCTCTGGTATTGGCTCTACTGAAAATACATCTAATCCAGCCCCTGCAATTATATTTTCATCTAGTGCTTTAGCTAAATCTTTTTCTACAACAATTGGTCCTCTTCCCATATTTATAAGAACTGAGGATTTTTTCATTTTCTTTAAGTTATCATAATTAAATAGTCCTTGAGTATTGCTATTTAAAGGAGAATGTATAGAAATAATATCACTTTCACTTAATAGTTCATCTAATTCAACTCTTTTATAATTTGAATTGTTATTTTTACCTGAAGTTGAATAGTACACAATCTCAGCTCCAAATGCTTCTGCAATTTTAGCTACCTTTTTTCCTATATTTCCAAGACCTACAATTCCCCATTTTTTACCTTCTATATCATTAAAAGGTTTATCTAAATTAGTGAACATTCCTGACTTTGAATACTCTCCACTTTTAACAAATTCATCATAATATCCTATCTTATCATAAAGATGTAGAAGTGTAGCAAAGGTGTGTTGTGCTACTGTTGGAGTAGAATATCCTGCAACATTAGTTACTGCTATGTTCTTGCTCTTTGCATATTCTATATCAATATTATTAAAACCAGTTGCAGTTTCACATATTATTTCTAGCTTTTCTGCATTTTTTAAATTATCCTTATTTAAAACTACTTTATTTGTTAAAATTATTGATGCATCTTTAACTCTTTCTTCAACCTCTTCAGTTTTTGTTTTTTCATAAAGAACTACTTCTCCAAATTCTTTTAATTTATCAAAATTTACATTTCCTAATGTTTTTGAATCTAATACTACTATCTTTTTCATCTAACATTCCTCGCTTATTTCTTCATTTTTCTCTAAAATTTTAAATCTATATCTCCACTTTCAACAGTTATATTTATAGTGTATTTTGCATTATTATCTTTGTTGTAGTTACCTTCATACTCTTTATCATTAAAATCAATAGTTCCATATCCATCTTCACATTTTAAATAATAATTAAAACTATTTTCATCAAGCTTACCACTTAATTCTACATCTCCGTAGCTATTTCTTATATTTACATCTTTTATTGATGTAATATTTGAAAGTTCAATATCTCCACTTTCTAAATTTGCAGTAAAGTTTCCTAATGATGAATTTTCTATATTAACACTTCCATATTCGCTCTCAATATCACAATCTTGAGAAATATTTATGTTATTGCAATCAAAATCTCCACTATTTAAAGTTGCTTTAAAATTTCCAAAATCAGATTTTTTTATATCTATACTTCCATAATCGCTTTCTATGCTGTAATTTTTAGATATATTTACATTTTCTCCATTAAAGTCTCCACTATCCATAACACATGAAAGTTCTTCACCATTAACATCTTTAACTTTTACACTACCATACTCATTTTCAAAAGATATTTTTTTGCTTTCTATGCTGGTTAAATTTAAATCTCCACTTTCAAGTTTTAACACTACATCTTCACAAGAAATATTTGATAATTCAACATCTCCATATTCATTGCTTATATCTATATTTTTACAATCTACTTCAGTAATTTTCACATCAGAACTACTAACATAAATTTTTAATTCATCCAAATTGCAATCTTCTGGAACATAAAGCTTTATTCCTTGCTCTGCATTGTTATAATAAAATCCAATATGAATAGAATTATCTTTTTTTGAAGAATCATTTATTGTTAATACTCCATCTTTCACACTATAATTAATCTTATTTTCTTCATCATGTTGAAGGTCTAGCTTATAGTCTTCTCCTTTAACTATTTGAACATAACTTAAGTTTGAATAAGATGATATGTCGACTTTATTAAATTTATCCAAATTAAAACTTTCATTAATTACATTTTTACTTTTAGCACTATCATAAACTTTAACGCCTTCTTTTGTCAATGATATAGAAGAAATTCTTCCTCCTGCTAACAAGCCTATTGCTGCTAATATAACTCCTACTAAAATCATAGCTAATGAAGTTTTTAAGACCTTATTCATGTTTCTCACTCCTCTTTGTTATTTTTGCTATCAATTTTTTACATGCTAAAATTAATAACTTAAATCCTTTTATTGAAAGCCATAAAAACATTATTCCAAGTCCAATTATTATTAAAGATAATCCTATAAATAAAATTGTAGTAGGAATTCCAGACTGAGCTATAGCAAACATACTAGCTATAATACATACTATTCCTCCTAAAATACATGCTCCACCACCAAAAATAATAGATATCACAATTGCAAATAATGATATTACTAAACCAAATATAGTTGCAATAGCTCCAATTCCTAGTCCAAGAAGTAATGGTGATGCTAAAACTGCAAGAATTGCTATTAAAATTATTGGCAACTTACTCTTTTTTTCTTTTTTATTATACTCTTCATTAGAAAAATATTTTGTATTATATTCATCTTCATTATATTTATTTTCATTATCTTTATTAAGATTTACTTTTACAATTTCTTCAGAATTTCTAAGAGAATACTCTAATATTATTTGTTCTGCAACTTCTTTAGCTGTTCCAAGAGAAATAGTTACATCTGTTTCATCATCTATTCCTGCATCTTCAAAATACTCAGAATAATAATTTATTGCATTTTCTATCTCTTCACTTGGCAAGCCTTCTAATCTTTTTTTTAGCTCTTCAATGAATTCGACTTTATTCATTACCCATTCCTCCTAACAAGATTTTATCAATCTTTACTTTATACTCTTCCCATTCCTTTATATATTCCTCATACTTTTCTTCTCCTTTTTCTGTTACCTTATAATATCTTCTATTTCTTCCTTGAAAAGATTGATCATAGGTTTCTAAACATCCATCCTTCTGTAATCTTCTAAGAACTGGATATAAAGTTGACTCTGATATATCCATAATCTCTCTTACTTGCTGTGTTAAAACATAACCATAGGTATCTCCTCTATTAAGAACAGCTAAAACACAGGCATCCATAAGGGCAGAACCTAACTGAAAAGCCATAACCATTCCTCCTTATTTAAATTATAATATTATACGTCATATAATATTATTCTTTACCAATACTATATATCGTATAATATTATATGTCAATATATCATTTCTTAATTTTATCTTAACTCTTAAAAATAAATGACTACTAACATTTTTAGTTAATAGCCATTTATTAATTACTCATTTTTTATATTATATATTTTTCCCTCAATATATCCTGCCATTTCATTTCTTAATCTAAGAAGTTTACCAATTCCCATTATATTTACTAAAATACTAGCTATTAAATTATTAATATAATATGTAATAAAATAAGCTACTATAAAAAGAATTATATAAAAAACTATATCAAAAGTATGTTCTTTAAGCCATTTCTTTTTCCAAAAATCATATTTTTCATCTAATGAAAATACCTTATTTTCAAGTGCTGCTACAAGATTTTCCTCAGCTTTTTTATGGTAATCTTCCTCTTTTATTCTTTCTCCACAAAGCAACTCATTTATATCAACATTAAATTCTTTACTAAGCATTTGAAGCATCTCAATATTAGGCATATAATTTCCATTTTCCCAACGTGATATTGTTTTATTAGTAACACTAAGTTTTTTTCCTAAAGCTTCTTGTGTTAAATTTTTTTCATGACGAAGCTGAGCTATAAATTTTCCTATTTTAATTTGATCCATGATAATCACCTCTTTTTTGTTTATTATTTTATCAAATAGCTAAGATAAAGTCTTTACCATAAAAAGCGAATATCAATTTATTTAATTTTTCATAGTTAATTATGTACAAAGGCAACAAAAAAAGCACCACTTTTTATTTTTTAATCAAAAGTGATGCTTAAATTTATTTTTTTAGCCTCCAATTGTAGCAAGCATAATGGCTTTAATTGAGTGCATACGATTTTCTGCTTGGTCAAATACTATTGATTGCTTTCCTTCAAAAACTTCGTCTGTTACTTCAAGTTCCTTCATTCCAAACTTTTCACATACTTTTCTTCCTACATCTGTATTTAAGTCATGATAAGATGGAAGACAATGCATAAATACTGCATTTGGTGCTGCATTTTCCATAACAGCTTTATTAACTTGATATGGCTTTAATAAATTTAATCTGCTTTCCCAAATTTCTTCAGGTTCTCCCATTGAAACCCATATATCTGTATAAATTACATCAGCATTTTTAGTTCCTTCTTTAACATCTTCAGTTAAAGTTATGCTTCCTCCAGTTTCTTGTGCAATTTCTTTACATGTCTTAACTAATTCTTCACTTGGAAATACTTCTTTAGCTGCACAAGCTGTGAAATTCATTCCCATTTTAGCACAAGCTACCATTAGTGAATTTCCTAAATTGTTTCTTGCATCTCCCATATAAGTAAAGTTAATTCCTTTTAATTTTCCAAACTTCTCTTCTATTGTTAATAAATCTGCAATCATTTGAGTTGGATGGAATTCATCTGTTAATCCATTCCATACAGGCACTCCAGCATATGTTGCAAGTTCTTCAACTATTGATTGTTCAAATCCTCTATATTCTATTCCATCAAACATTCTTCCAAGAACTCTTGCTGTATCTTTAATGCTTTCTTTTTTTCCTACTTGAGAGCTATCAGCATTTAAAAATGTAACTCCCATTCCTAAGTCATGTCCTGCTACTTCAAAAGAACATCTTGTTCTTGTTGATGTTTTTTCAAATAATAAAACTATATTTTTTCCTTTTAATCTATCATGTGGGATTCCTGCTCTTTTTAAAGCTTTTAAATCTTTAGATAAATCTATTAAATATCTGATTTCTGCTGGGGTAAAATCTAATAATTTCAAAAAATTTCTTCCTCTTAAGTTTACTGCCATAATTATAACCTCCATATTTATAAGTCAATTTGTGTTATATTAAAATAGTACCATTTATAGATATTTTTATCAAGCTATTTATGAATATTTTTTATATTTATGCAACTTAAATGTATTATTATGCACAAAAAAATTTTTATTGACATACAACCATTATTTTCATATAATGTAATACATTATATATATTTTTATTATGAAAGGAGTATTTTTTCTTTATGGAAAATCACAAGCTTAAGCCTTGGCATTCACAATCTATTGAAGAGGTATTGACTAATTTAGACACCTCTGAAGATGGGCTCAGTGATGCTAAGGCAGATGAATTATTAAAAAAATATGGTTCTAATGAACTAAGCAAATCTCCCCCAAAAAATCTTTTAAAAATGCTTTGGGAACAATTATCTGATACTATGGTACTTATTCTTATTGGTGCTGCAATACTATCTATTTTCTTAGATGAATGGACAGAAGCCATTGTTATATTGGTAATAGTATGTCTTAATGCCATTATTGGTATAATAGAAGAGAAAAAAGCTTCTAATGCCCTAGAAGCACTACGTGATATGAGTGCTCCTACAGCTCGTGTTATTCGTCAAGGAGAAGAAAGTACTATTCCAGCAAGTACATTAGTTCCTGGAGATATTGTATATTTAGAAGATGGTTCTATAGTTCCTGCAGATATACGTCTCATCAAATCATCAAATCTTAAAATTCAGGAAGCTTCTCTTACAGGAGAATCAGTTCCTTCAGAAAAAGATTTTGAAAATATTTTATCAGAAAATGCTACTCTTGGTGATAGAACTAATATGGCATATACCTCTTCAATTGTTATGTATGGTAATGGATTAGGAGTTGTTGTTGCTACTGGAATGAATACAGAAGTTGGTCATATTGCCAAGATGTTAGACAAGCAAGATGAATTTGATACTCCATTAAAACAAAAGCTTAGTTCTGTTGGTAAAACATTAAGCATTGTTGGAGTTATTGTATGTATTCTAATTTTTGGTATTGGATATTTTTATGGACGTCCATTAATTCCACTTCTTATGACAGCTATTTCTTTAGCAATTTCTATTATTCCAGAAGGACTTCCAGCTACTGCTACAATTGTTATGGCTTTAGGAGTTCAACGTATGGCAAAACAAAATGCCTTAGTTAAAAAGCTTCCTGCTGTAGAAACTTTAGGAAGTGCTAGTGTTATATGCTGTGACAAAACTGGAACACTCACCCTTAACAAAATGACAGTAACAGAAATTGCAGTAAATAATAATTTTAAAACTAGAACTTCTTCTAAAATTAATGAAATAAATACAAGGGATATTTCTCCATATAAAGATCTTGTTTATGCTTCTGCTCTTTGTAATAATGCTTCACTTGACCCTAATAATCCAGAAGGAATAATAGGTGACCCAACAGAAGGTGCATTAATTTTCTTAGCAAAGAAATTTAATATAAATCATGAAGAGCTTGAAGATAAATATCCTCGTGAATTTGAACAGCCTTTTGACTCAAATAGAAAAAGAATGTCTACTGTTCATGTTATTGATAATAATATTACTGTTTACACTAAAGGAGCAGTTGATGAAATGCTTCCTTTATGTGATAGTATTTTAGCTGAAGATGGTATAAGACCAATAACTGATAAAGATAAAAAAGATATTCAAAATCTTTGCCTTGATATGTCTTCTAATGCTTTACGTGTTCTTGGTTTTGCAAAGAAAATATTAAAAAAAATTCCTTCTGATGATGAAGAAAATATTGAATATGGCTTAACTTTTTTAGGAGTAACTGGCATGATTGACCCTCCAAGAAAAGAAGTTATTGCTGCAGTAGAAACTTGCCATAGTGCAGGAATTCGTACAATAATGATTACTGGAGACCATAAAATAACAGCTTTAGCCATTGCAAAACAATTATCTATTTATCATGAAGGAAATACAATTGTATCTGGTGAAGAGCTTCATAAGATGACTGATGATGAATTAGATAAAATTGTAAAAACTACCACAGTTTTTGCTCGTGTATCTCCTAATGATAAATTACGTATAATAAATTCATTAAAAAGAACTGGTGAAATTGCTGCTATGACTGGTGATGGAGTTAATGATTCTCCAGCACTTAAGGCTGCTGATATTGGTGTTGCAATGGGAAAAAGCGGTACAGATGTAGCAAAAGATTCAGCAGATATGATTTTAATGGACGATAATTTTACTACTATTGAATATGCAATAAGAGAAGGACGAAGAGTTTATAAAAATATTCAAAAAGTTATCCAATTTTTATTGGCTGGTAATATAGCAGAAATTTTAACATTATTTATAGCAACCTTATTAAACTGGGAAGCTCCTATTTTAGCTGTTCATGTACTTTTAATAAACCTTGCTACAGATACTCTTCCTGCTTTAGCTCTTGGAGTTGACCCCGCAAGCAAAAATATAATGAAAAATAAACCAGTAAAATCAGGCACTCTTTTTGAAAGAGGATTAGTAATAAGAGTAATTGTTCATGGTATATTTATAACAACTGCTACAATATGTGCCTATAAAATTGGCTTAAGAGATAGCCATGAAGTTGGAATGACAATGGCATTTTGTGTATTAGCTATTTCTCAGCTATTCCATGCATTAAACCAACGTTCTAATACAGAATCTATATTTACAAAAGGCAATGGTCATAATTTATTTTTATTTGGTGCTATGATATTGTCCTTTGGAATTTTAGTTCTTGTTTTATTTATTCCACCACTACAAAGCTTTTTTTGCCTTGTATCACTTAAAATAAATGAATGGATAATGGTATTGTTATTATCACTTCTTCCTTTAGTATTAGTAGAAATAACAAAAATATTCATTCGTTTAAGAAGAAAAAAGACAAACTAAAAATATTTAAGCATATAAAGAATAATTTTTAAAAAAAGACTAAGCATTTAAAATTTTGCTTAGTCTTTTTTAACATTGAATTTTTAATAGAATTAATTTAGAATACTGGAATTACAGCACCTTTATAGTTATCTTCTATAAATTTTTTAACCTTATCAGAAGTTAAAGCTTCAACTAACACCTTAGTCTTTTCTGAATTTAAATTTTCTTTCTTAACAGCTAAAACATTTCTCATATCTTTTATTTTTTCATCATTTTTATCTTCAATATAAATAGCATCTTCATTAACATTTAATCCTGCATCTAAAGCATAGTTTCCATTAATTACCGCTAAGTCAACTTCTTCTAAAGTTCTTGGTAATTGTGCTGCATCAACTTCTGTAAATTCTAAGTTCTTTTTATTTTCTTTTATATCAGCTGGAGTAATTGATTCACCACCATCTGGAATAGCTATTAATCCTGCTTTAGAAAGTAATCTTAAAGCTCTTGATTCATTTGATGGGTCATTTGGAATTGCAACCTTTGCTCCATCTTTTACATCCTCAATTTTCTTAACTGTATTTGAATAAACTCCCATTGGTTCTATATGAATTTCTGCTGCAACTGCTAAATCATATCCCTTTTCTTTGTTTACTTCATTTAAATAAGCTATATGTTGGAAGAAGTTTGCATCTAGTTCTCCTTCTTGAACTGCTGTGTCTTGAGGTAAGTAATCATTAATTACTTGTATCTCTAACTTATATCCTTTAGCTTCTACATCATCTTTGATTTGTTCAACTATTTCGTTATGTGGTACTGGTGTAACTCCAATTTTTATTGTTTTATCTTCTTCCTTTGAAGATGAACTTCCACATCCCATTAAGCCTAATGCTAAAACCCCTGTTAATAATGCTGATAAAATTCTTTTCTTTTTCATTTAAATCTCCTCCTCATGAAAATTTATTTTGATAATTTTTTATATAAATAATTACCTAAGCTTTGTAAAAGTTGTACTAATATAATAAGAACAACTACTGTTACCCCCATTAATTCTGGTTTCCATCTTTGATAGCCATATCTAACAGCTAAATCTCCAAGTCCACCTGCACCTATGCTTCCTGCCATAGCAGAATAGCCAATTATGCTTATTAATGCTAATGTTACTCCTGAAACTATTGAAGGAATTGCCTCCTTAAGCATAACTTTAAAAATGATTTGAGTATTAGATGCTCCAAATGATTTTGCTGCTTCTATAACCCCTGGGTCAACTTCTTTTAAAGCAGTTTCTATGATTCTTGCTATAAATGGTGCTGAAGCTACTGTAAGTGGAACTATTGCTGCTTCTGGTCCAAGAGATTTTCCAACTACTAATCTAGTAAATGGAATTATTGCTATCATTAATATTAAAAATGGTAAGCTTCTTAGTGTATTTATTATAAAATCAAATATGCTATATATTAATTTATTAGGTCTTAATCCATTTTTATCTGTTACTGTTAAAACTACTGCTGGGAAAAATCCTATAATTACAGATAAAATTGTTGTTGGAATAACCATTATGGCGGTTTCCTGTGATGCTTTACCTAATAAGTTTAATATCTGGCTCAAATCCATATTAAATTACCTCCCATTCAAAATCTTTATCTTTTAAGTATTTTTCTACTATGTTTTTATCTTTTTCTTCTATGTTTATTACTAAACTTCCTAAAACATTATTTCTAAACTTTTCAAGCTTTCCAGAAACTATAGAACAATCTATGTTAACTTCTCTTGCCATCTTTGTTATTATGGCATTTTCTGAACAATCTGCTGGGAAAAATATTCTTATGTTAACACCTTTTTCTGGTAAAGTTGTATCCTCTTCTTCTCCAAGGAACTTCTTTAATGCTAAGCTTGGCTTTAAAAATAAATCTTCTGCCTTTCCTTCTACTTGAATTTTTCCTCCATCAAGAAGGGCAACTCTCTCACACACTTCTTTTATAACTTCCATTTGATGAGTAACTATAACAATTGTTATTCCAAGCTCCTTATTTATTTTACTAAGAAGAGCTAAAATATCCTTGGTTATTTTAGGGTCTAATGCAGAAGTTGCCTCATCACATAAAAGTATTTTAGGGTCTAATGCTAAAGCTCTTGCAATAGCAACTCTTTGCTTTTGCCCTCCACTTAATTGAGATGGCTTGCTCTTAGCCTTGTCCTCAAGTCCTACAAGTTTTAAAAGTTTTATAACCTTCTTATTTATATCATCTTTATTTTTTCCTGACTTTGTATCTTTGCCATCTTTATCAAGTTTTGGTTCGTGATATTTCCACACTTCAAGAGGAAGAGCTACATTATCAAATACAGTTTTTCTTTTAAGAAGATTAAAGTTTTGAAATATCATTCCAAGATTTTTTCTAAAACTTCTAAGTTCAGATTCACTTAAGTCTTTAACTTCCTTTCCCATTACTGTTACACTTCCCGTATCATAGCTTTCAAGACCATTAATACATCTTAATAAAGTTGATTTTCCAGCTCCACTATGGCCAATCAGTCCATATATTTCTCCTTCTTTTATATTTATATTTATATCTTTTAAAACTTCAGTTTTTCCAAAACTTTTGCCTAAACCTTTTATTTGTATCATCACTGCCTCCTAAATTTTTTAAAAATTAAAGCACTAGAGAAAAACTCTAGTGCAATTTGCATGCAGTTTTTCTCATCTTTCAGTATATTTTACTGCTGGAATTAGCACCGTTCATAAGTTGCGGTTGCTGGGCTTCATAGGGCCAGTCCCTCCACCTCTCTAGATAAGATATTAAATTTTAAAATACATATTATTCCTATATGAATAATAGCTTTCTCTTTCTGTAAATAAACTATATATTTTTTATTCATTTTTGTCAATATATTTTTTTATTTTTTTAATTTTCTGCATTTTTTGTAATGTTATTGTAATCTTTTTCATTTATAATATTAAGTGTCAACTTTACTATCATCCTTATATATTATCATTCTTTTTAGAATGATAAAACCCCAGACATCTCCTCCTCAATCGATGTCTGGGGCTTTTACTTTTATCTTGCAAATAAAATTATTGGCTTTGAACTTATTTTTATCTTCCCATTTTTTATAATTACTTTTTCGTTATCTATTTCATTAATATATTCTCCATCCTGAAGATTTACTTTTACCTCTCCATTTAATCCTTTTAAACTAAATACTCCAATTACCTTTTCTTCACCTTTTTCATAATAGCCTATAACAGTTTGCATATCTTCATCAGCATATAAACTATAACTACCATCTATGAAAATATGATTTTTCTTTATTTTATATAATTTTTGCATTAATGAAGTAATATCTTTTCCTGTATTCCAATCTACTTTATCCTTATCAAAAAGGCTTGGACATTTAGTATTTTCAGTTTCTTGTCCTGCATAAATTAAAGTTGTACCTTTTTGGAAATATTGAAATGCAGTCCAATTTATTAATTGATTTTCATCTTTTATTAAATCCTTAGCTCTTGGATTATCATGGTTTTCTAAAAATCTTAGCTTTATATAATTTTCTGGATAAATTCCTTCTTGTAAATTCAACCTATCTATATAATAACTTAAAGTATTTTC
>JALFQD010000134.1 GCA_022785265.1 Clostridium sp.
TGTTTTGTTTCATCATCATTATGAAGATAAAATTTTCTTCCTCTAAATTTAATATTTCTCTGAGTATTACCATTTATCATTGAAAAATAGTCAGCCTTTTTAAAATTATCATAAGCCTCTTCACTATCTAGTAAATCTGCATAATATAATCTTTCATTTCCATATCCTGTAGTTTTAGGTGTAAAACAATGAGGTCTGTTATTATCATCAAATTCAGGATAAGTTGTAAATGGTGCTTTTAATGCTGGCATTTTTATAAATTGTATAGATGTTTTTTCATCATCTTCTAAAGTAAAATCTCCAAATCTTAATTTTGATTTATAGCTATTATGACCATTAACCATTCCAAATACTGAACATGTTGGACATAAATTATTTTTGTCATCACACATATCTATATGATGATTAGGAAATGCATTTTCTAATTCTTTGCATTTATTAGGAAGAGCTGGTGTACAGCTTTCTGAAAAAGCCTCATACACACTTCTAAGCATTCCTTTAAAGCTACTTCCTGGAATAGTTATTCTATTGTTTCTTCTTATAAAATTAACAATTACTCCTGCTTTATCAAAACTATATGAACCTTGTCCTATATGTATTGGAGTAAAAGTTTCTATTGTTATTTTTAATTTTCCACTATAAGCCTTTTTATTGTCTACGCCATTATGACTTATAGGCTTAGTCCTACTAATTTCTTTATTAAATGGTACAAACTTATATGGTTTTTTACCTAACATAGTTTCCATTAATAATCCCTCCTATACAATAGAATTTTTAACATCTATATCCTCTACTAAATTTAAAACTTCTTCAAGTCCATCTATTTCTGATACTTTATAATAGCCTTT
Organism: Clostridium sp.; assembly: GCA_022785265.1. Classification (GTDB taxonomy): domain Bacteria; phylum Bacillota; class Clostridia; order Clostridiales; family Clostridiaceae; genus Clostridium. The sequence goes on from JALFQD010000134.1 coordinate 849, forward strand.
TTGTTTATATTCTAATGCTTTTCCTTTATCAGATTCATAATATCCTTGTAAACTTTTTGTGCTTTCTCTATAATCTCTAATTTGTAACTTTAAATCTTCAACTAACATTTTTCCATTTCCTCTTGTGCTAGAAGAACCAAAAGTCACATATCCTTCATTTATATCATCTAATGCCCATAACAATATTTTTAATTGATATAATTCATAATTATCACCTGTTATTGTCACTTGAAACTTTCCATTTTCAACAACTTCAAAATCATATAAAGCACCTTGTTGAGCTGCCCCTGTTATTCTATTTATTCCAACTCCATTTCTATATCCAATTTTAAACTCATTATTTATTGGATATGCATCTTTAAATTTTATTCTTCCACCTAAAGACATTGAGCCAAACATTTTACAAGCTGGACATAATGCCTTGTATGTCTTTTCTCCATTTAAATCTTCACTTATGCTATTACATTCACTTTTTTTATTACTTGGATTACTAACTATATCACATACTATTTTCTTCTCTGCTAATATATTAAATATTTTCTCACACTGAGTTCTTATAACTCCTTTTATACTACTTCCTGGTATAAAAACAACATTTTCTCCATTTTTATTACTTCTTATGCACTGCATATCTGGTAGTGTTGGGTCTATACTTTCTTCTCCACTTTTTATACAAAGAGGACTATCTACTTTTAAATTAAAAGTTAATTTAAATTGATTTTTTAATTTTGCAAACATTAAACACTCCTCCCTTATCCTATTTTTTCGCTAAAATCTTCTAGAGATATTTCTTTTTTCTCATTTCTTATAATAGAATCCATAATGTTATTTTTGTCTATATATTGAATTTTTATATCCTTTAAGATAAATCCTCCAAGACCTCTTGATATATTTCCACCAATAAAAATATCTCCTTCTTCCATACTTCTTATTAAGAATGCTGTATTTTTTAAATCCTTATCATCTGGATTTTCTAAAGTTGCCATAAACTCAAATTCTGTATCTGCTGGTACTACCTCTATTTCATATAATGCTCCTTTAAGTGTTTTATTTTTATCTCTATCAATAGCATTACCACTTCTATATTCAAAACCATCAAAGCTTTCTTTAATCACTTTTGAGTCTCTTATCATAAGTTTAGCCGCACTAACTTGTGAACCAAAAAGATGACATATTTCACATAAATCATCATATATAGCTTTAGATAAAATCATCTGCTTATTATTTTTTTCATCTTCTGTTAGTGTTTTTTCAATTTCTGACCATTTTTTATCTTTACCTTCTTTACTATTATATTTTTCAGAACACAATTTTGATATTGTACAAACATCTTCTCTTCCTATGCCTTTTAAAACCCTTTCTAAATAACTTCTTAAAACTCCCTTTAATGAAGAACCTGGAATAAAAGGATATCCATTTTTATCTTTTAAAACAACATTATCAACTCCATTAGGTTCAAAAGTATTAGAACTTCCTCCTATATGAATAGCAGTTGTTGTTTTTATTTTTCCTGTAATTATATATTTCTTTTCAAATTTATCAAACATATTTTACCTCCTAGCCTTGAGCATATATAGTTCCTTTCCAATATAAATATCCAAAAAACTTTTCTCCAAGACGTAACTTAAGTTCTATCAAGTCCTTTAATTCTAGATTTTCATTATTGGATAATTTTATAACTTCATCTATCTTTTCACACAAAATTTTAGCTAATGTACTCTTTCCAACACGTGCTTTCCATTCCTTGTTTAATTTTGATCTAGATTCTTGATATTCTATGAATAATTTTATTTCTTCAATACTATTAGCTGTCTTTATAGCACTTAATACTTTAGCAAGCTGACTTCGTCCAACTTTTCCATTACCTCCAAAAGCATCCTTAAACCCATTTTCATTATCTAAACTATTTACTATTTTAACTATTTCTTCTGAATAAGAATCAACGATTTTTTTTATTTGTGCCATATTTTATCCCTCCATTATCTCTATCTGCTATTTAAATGAAATTCATCACAAATTTTTATTTTCCCAAAGCCATGAATTGTATTTTCTCCTATTCCATTATTTTGGATATTTAATAATTTACTGTAGTCTATTTTATCTTTATCTATTTCTAAAACAATAACTCCTCCACTTTTTATAACTTTTTTCGCTTTTCTAAATTTTACATTTTCTTTTGATGTATCAAAACCTCTTCTTGTATCACTTAAAAAATTAATATAAAATATCTTTCCAAGTTCACTTAGTTCTTTTAAACTCTTTTCATAAATTCCCACATATTCATCTTTTGATATTTCACATAATTTTTTACCATTTTCCATAGATAAATTAACATATGCATCACTTTCTAAAGTAATAGGTACATATATTTTTTTCTCTGAATTAATTTTTATATTAAACTTTTGAATTCTATTTTTTAAACTTTTAATATCATCTTCTTCATATTCATCTACAACATCTATAGCAAATTTTCCAAATCCCGCTGTATTATATGCTCCTATATAAAGAGAATCTATATCCTCAAGTTCTGATTTTATACCATCACCTTCAATTACTCCTTCAAAATATAAGTCTTTTTCTTCATCTCCAATCATTACCTTTGTGCTTCCAGCATCTAATGTATATAAGATTCCATCTTTAGCTGTTCTCTTATAAGGATTAATTGCGTTTTTTGTTACCAAGAAGTTAACAACTTCAATATCTTTTTGTACACCATTTTCTTCAAGAAATAGTCCACTACACCTCTCTACTCTTTTTTTACATTCTGGACATCCTGAATCTATTTGATTTAAGTTTTTATCATCTTTATATATCTTTCTTATTAATTTTTCTGACAATGTATCAAATGCTTTATGTTCTGAATTTTCCTTACATCTCATTGCTGTTAAAGGATAATTCTTTGAATTTTGAGGATATAATTCTCCTATTTTTATCTCACTAAAATTTTTACATAAATTTTTATACCTACAACTTGTACATTCTTTTTCATTTTTATATTCTACCCAATATTTTTTACCAGAATTTTGATTGTAATAAGGACAAGCCATTACTATCTCTCTACTTAAAGCTGCTCTTAATACACCACCTGGTATATGCTCTAGTGATTTAATATAATCATTGTTTAGTTTTTTTCCTCCTATAACAAAAGGATTTTTTGGAGTTATTCTTATTCTATATTTCAATTTCATCCCTCCATTCATCTAACATTTTTCTAGTTACTTCTTTTCCATTTACATACATAATAATTTCTTTCTTGTTTCCAATCCATCCTATACCTCTGCTTTGAAAACCTCCTAAAGTATCCATATAATTAAATGCTAAAAACAATATAAGAAGTTGTTTTTTGTAATCATTTTCTTCTAAATATCCATTAATTTCTCCAAAAAAATAGTTATCTCCTATACTTGAAGTCTCATATTTAAACAATGCCTTATCATTAACCACCTTTAAATATCTATTAACTTGAATTCCTGTTCTTTCATTAAATATATTATTATTTTTATTATCATTTAAATATAAGTTTTCAAAGTTAAGACTTCCTCTACTATTTTCCTTTTCACCAAATAAACTACACATTAAACAACCACATTTTTCATTTTCTTTATAATAATTTTTGCATTCTTTTTTAAATAAACTATCATATATCTCTGTAGCTATATATCTAAGCTTTCCTTTAAGTGCAGATGCTGGTATGTATGGCATTCCATCTATATTTTTTAATGTATAACAATCTATTGCTGAAGTTCCTTTGCCTCCTCCTGTAAAATATTCATTATAAAAATTTAATTTTATCTCTATATGAATTTTATTCCTTGACATCTATATCACCTTCTTGTACATAATCCCATAATTCTACTATATCTCCCCATATTGACAAATTTCTTTTTTCTTTATCTTTTATATATAACTGTCTAGAATTACAAGTATCATATTTTTCATTAAACTCTTTATATATAGAGTCGAGAATTTCTCTTTCTTTATCTTTATTACAATCCTTCTTATTATTCTTACTATCCATTCTTGCCCTTTGATATGCATAATATAAATTTCCTTCTTCTACATTCGTCTGCATTGTAGCTTCAAAAAATTTGTATGCTTTACCTCTAAAATCATTAGCTTTTTCCCCTTTATTACCTTTTAATATTGTAATTATTCTTATAAGAGATTCTAAATCGTCATAGGTATAAGGCTTTAAAGTACATACTTTTTCATTAGTTATCAACTTACTTCTTAGATATTTTACATTTGATGCAAAACCTGCATCAGTCTCTAAAATAATTAAATCTATTGTTCCTTTCTTTTCTTTTTTAGCTTTTTTCTTTGCACTTTTTAGAAGTTGCATTGACATATCAAATAAATATTGTATAGGTTTATTATATTTTGCAATAACTACGCCTAGTGACATTGTTAAATTTTCATCACTATCTTCTGAATAATTTTTAAATGCTGAATCAAATCTTTCTCCTATTGATTTAGCTATTCCCACAGCATTTTCTCCTGGAACTATTATAAATATATCATCTCCTCCAAGTGCTATTATTTCAAACTTGTCTGAACCGAGATTTTTTGAAATAGCTCCATAAACTGCATCAAATATAGAATCTTCTGTTTTATTACTAAAATACTTCATTTCTAGAATATTACTTACATTCTTTATTACAGCTCCCATATTATTTCCATCACCATAAATAACTCCAATACTATTTGTAGAATCACTTTTTATATCCTCTAATGTATTTATTTTCTCTACACTATTTATAACAATCCCATTATTCTTTGCATATTGGTTATAATCTTTTTTAAATTTATAAAAATCTTTATTTTTATTTCCTATTATGTTTTTATGGAGACAGCTTAAACAAAGTTTTAAATTTTCCGAACTATTTGGGTAAATATATTTTGCTAGTCTTAGATTACAACTGCTACATAATTCTTCTTCTCCTTTATACTCAGGAAATTTTTTAATATTTTCGCCAAAATAATCAAGATTTCCTTTAAAATCATTAGTCCTATAATCAATCTTTGCCATTTGTCTCTCATTTAATATATTTTCAATCTTACTTATTGTATTTTTATAATTAACCTTTGAAATATCAAATAATGAAACCTCTTTACTTATTGCAACATTTTGAGCTAAAATAGTACTATCTTCATATATTTCCTCAATTTCCTTTGAAAGTTCCTCTCCTTTTTTTCCCTTACTAGCTACTAGAAGAACATTTCCACCCCCTGCATAAACTATACATTCTTTAATATATTCTTTATCTATTTTCTTTGGAATTATTTCTCTATTTATTTTATCTAAAATGGTACTTGCACCTCTTATTTCTTTTATCTTGTTAGTTTCTAAGAGATATTCCTTTACCTTTACTACTCCACCCTTAATAATATTAAATTTATAATTTTCTAACTTTTTATTTATTACATCATCACTTATTTTTTCCTTAAATACTTCATCTATTTCCTCTAACATAGCTTTATAGTTTTTATAATTATTACCAGATATAATTTTATCTATAGCTTTCTTTGCGTAATCGTTAACATAAGGATATACACCTGTAAGATATGATATAAGTCTTATCTCTTCTTTATTTTTTTCATCACTTATAACATATAACAATCCAGTTCTCATTGATAAATAATCCATAAGTCTAGGACACACTATAGACTCATTTCCAACTCTATTAGTATTAAAATATGGAAGTTGTGGGAAAAGCCATAATTCATATGAATCTACTCTATTTTTATTATATTTTAGCTCTTTCTCTTCTCCTCTTAAATACTTAAACAAATTTTCATAGTCTTTTTTATTTAATAATTCTACAATATACTTTGAAGCAAATGCTTCAATTTGAAATTCATCACTTTCATTAAGAAAAAATATATTCCCAGTTATCAAATCTTTCCATTTCTTATTTTCATATTTATTTTCAGTCTCTTGCTCTACATATGGATTTTGCATATATTTATACCAGTTGACTACCCTCATATATTTCCCTCCTATTTGGCATTTTTAATTTTTAGTCTATAAAGTGCTTTTAAAATTAATTGTTTTATTTCAAGTTTATTAAAATCACTACCTTCTTATATTTATAAAGTCAATTTAATATTATAAATTTATTTTCATTTGCTCAAACAAATTAGTCTACATACTTTATATAAAATTATACTACTTTTGAGGCATTCTTCCAATATATTTGTTTATAATTTTCTAATTTTTTTTAATTAATGCTTTTTTACTAATTTTTTAGATTATTTTATACAAATTAATTTAACATTATTTTTATTATTTTAATATTGTATTTAAATATTTTTTAATATTTTCAAAATCCTCTTCACTCATTTCAACTCCTCTAGGACTTCCTGCAATTCCTCTGTGGCCTCCTGCTTTGTCTCCCCATAGGTTTTGTACTATTTCTTTTGCTGAATATTTTTCCCCTCCATCTTCAAAGGCTAGTGTTATTGATTTTGTTACCATATTATAAGTTAAAGTTGTTGGA
>JALFQD010000143.1 GCA_022785265.1 Clostridium sp.
TTTCCCATACATATATAAATATTGTTCTTGCATTTGGAGATTTATATTCTGGAAGCTCTATAAGAAGTGTATTTGTTCCTTCATTATTTTTCTTATCAAATAAGTTTACAATTAGTGCTACAATTATTGCAACGATAAGTCCAATTACATACATTGAATAAGCAACTAACATTGCATTATTTTCAAAAAACATTTCTGAAAATAAAACATAGATAGGAAGCCTTGCACTACATGACATAAATGGAGTTACTAATATAGTTTTTAATCTATCTCTTGGATTTTCAAGAGCTCTTGAAGCCATAACTGCTGGTACTGTACATCCAAATCCTAAAAGCATTGGTATAAAGGCTCTTCCAGATAAGCCTATCTTACCCATAATTCCATCCATAACATAGGCAACTCTTGACATATATCCACTATCTTCTAATATTGCAAGAGCTAAAAATAAAATAAATATATTAGGTAAGAAAGTTAAAATTCCTCCAACTCCTGCTATAATTCCATCAACTATTAAAGAAGTTAAAATATCTCCTGCACCTAAACTTTGAAGAATATTGAAAACTGTACTACTAAACCAATCAAGCCCCACTTCAAATACTCCTTTAAGAGCATCTCCTATAGTAAAGGTACAGAAAAATACAAAAGCCATAATTCCAAGAAAAATAGGTACTCCCCATATTCTATGAGTCAAAATTTTATCTATTTTATCTGTTTTTTCTGCTTTTTTTTCTTTATTCATAAGACATTCATCTATTACTTCTTGAATAAAATCATATTTTTCATTTATAATATCCTCTTCATAGCTTCTAGTAACAACGTCTTTTATATCTATAGGATATTTTTTTATAATCTCTTCATCCATTTCAAGAATTTTTATAGCATGCCATCTTACATTTATTATGTTTTTATATTTTTCTTCAAGTCTTTCTGATATTATGTCAATTTTATCTTCAATTTCATCACTATATACAACTACATATTCTTTATGGTGATTATGTATATGCTTACTTTTTTTAGCTTTATCATCATGATGATGCTCAAGCTCCCCTTCTAGTGGTTTTCCTGTATGATGTGATACTGCATGCATAAGTACTTCTAAACCCATTTTTTTTCTTGCAGATACAGGTATAACTGGTATTCCAAGCATCTCTGGAAGTCTGTGCATATCAATTTCCATTCCTCTTTCCTCTACAATATCCATCATATTAAGAGCTAATACAACTGGTTTTCCAAGCTCTATTAATTGAAGAGCAAGATATAAATTTCTCTCTAAAGAAGAGGCATCTGCGACATCTACAATTACATCAACTTCATCTTCTAAAATATACTGTCTAGAAAGTTTTTCTTCCATTGTATAAGATGTAAGACTATAAATTCCTGGAAGGTCAACTAATCTAAATTGATGATTGTGAAACTTAAAAACTCCTTCTTTTTTTTCTACAGTAACCCCTGGCCAGTTTGCAACCTTTAATTTTGCACCAGTATATGCATTAAAAAGAGTTGTTTTTCCACAGTTTGGATTACCTATAAAAGCTACATTAACTATATCCTTCATTAGTTTCCCTCCCCTACTATTATTCCTTCTGCAATTTGTTTTCCTATAGCAAACCTTGTTCCTCTTACCTTAAATATAAGTGAACCACTTTTTTTATTATTTAAAACTTCTATATTAGTTCCTTTTGTAAGTCCAAGCATTTGCAATCTTCTTTTTACAACTGGTTCTAAGTTTATTTCTTTTATTGTATACTCTTTACCTATTGCTCCATTTAATAAAACCATTACTACCTACTCCCATTTAAGAATTTTATTTTCCCAATTCACTTTATCATTAATGATATTTATTGTCAATAATATTGATAATTATTTGCAAATATTATTAAAGACTTTTATAAATTTTTGTGATATAGAATTTTATGCTATTGGGAATTATGTAAAATATTTGTAATTAAATAATTTTCTTAACAATTTCTTTATATTATAGGAGTAGATTTTATTTATATGTATATTATATAATCATTGATTATAGGAGGATATTTTTATGTATAAAAATAAATTTCTTTTAAAAGATTTATTTAAAACAATTATTATTTTATCTATTGCCACTTTAGCTTCATTTTTATTTGTAAAGCTTACTAATATTCATACTAATGTAGCTATTTGTTACATACTTGCAGTAATTTTAATATCCAAAGAAACAAACCATTATTTTTTTGGAGTTTTAGCTTCTCTTGTTGGTGTGATTGGAGTAAATTACTTTTTTACTTATCCATTTTTTGCTTTTAATTTTACGATAAATGGATACCCAATTACTTTTTTAGCAATGCTTACAATTTCTTTGATTACAAGCACTATGACAATAAATATAAAAGAACATGCAAGACTTGCCTTAGATAGAGAAGAAAAAACAAAAAGGCTCAATGAAATTAATAATAAATTACTTGCTGTTAATGACCTTTCAAGTATAATTAACTTAACATTAGAATATGTAATAAAGCTTACTAATAGTTCTGCTATTTTTTACTCTTTTGATTCTAATCTTAAGAAAAATATAACTATAAAGCATTATAAAAATGAAGAAGAAAATATATTCTTAACCTCAGAAGAGCAGACTATTGTAGATTGGGTGCAAGAACATAAGCTTTCTGCTGGAATTGGTACAGATTTTTATAATACTAATCGTTGTTTTTATCTTCCTATTATTTCTCATGGCAATATATGGGGAATTTTAGGGGTTGAATGTGTATTTAAAATTCCTCTAGACTCAGATATAACCACTTTTCTTGATTTAATGATGTCTGAGGTTGCTCTTGCAATAGAAAGACAACATCTTTCTGATACTCAGCGTCTTATGTCGATTGAAACAGAAAAAGAAAAAATGAAAGCCAATCTTTTAAGAGCAATTTCTCATGACTTAAGAACTCCTTTAACTGGAATGATTGGTGCTAGTTCTACTCTTATTGAAAATAAGAAATATCTATCTGAAGAGGAAAAAGATAACTTAATAAGACATATCTATGAAGATTCTAACTGGCTTTTACATATGGTAGAAAATCTTTTATCTGTAACAAGAATAAACGAAAAAAATGCTACTGTAAATAAAATATTAGAGCCTGTAGAGGAGGTTGTTTCTGAAGCTGTAATGCGTTTTAAAAAAAGATATCCAGAGGCTTCAATTATAGTAAAGGTTCCAGATGAGTTTTTAATGGTTCCTATGGATGCCACTCTTATTGAGCAGGTTATTTTAAATCTTTGTGAAAATGCTTTAAAATACTCAAAAAGTACAAAACCTATTGAACTTATAGTAACAAAAGAAAATAATGAAGTACTTTTTAATGTAAAAGATTATGGAATAGGAATAAATGAAGACAAGCTTGATACTATATTTGATGGATATTCTTTAAACCAAAACTCTAGTAGTGATTCATCAAAAGGTATGGGAATAGGATTATCTATTTGTAAAACAATTATTAATGCCCATGATGGACATATTTATGCAAAAAACCATAAAGATTGTGGTGGTGGTGCAATATTTACATTTTCATTACCACTTTTGGAGGAATAATTTTATGAAAAACAAGCAAACAATATTAATTATTGAAGATGAAAACACAATATGCAATTTTATATCTACTACACTAACTGCAAATGACTATAAAGTATTAAAGGCTTCAAATGGAAAAGAAGCTATTTCTTCTTTTTCATCTTATTGTCCTGATGTTATTTTGTTAGATTTAGGACTTCCTGATATGGATGGCTTAGATGTATTAAAAAAAATACGAAGTTGGTCTTCTGTTCCTATAATAATAGTATCTGCAAGAGACCAAGAAAAAGAAAAGGTTACTGCTCTTGATTTAGGAGCTGATGATTATATAACAAAACCATTTGGTACTTCAGAGTTATTAGCTAGAATACGTACTGCCATTCGCCATAATATAAAAATGGAAACAGGCAAAGAATTTCCTACAGACTTTTTTAAAGCAAAGGATTTAACTATTGATTTTAATAAACGAATTGTAACTTTAGGAGATAAAGAAATTCACTTAACTCAAATAGAATTTAAGCTTGTAGCCCTTTTAGCTGGAAATGCTGGAAAAGTTTTAACCTATGATTATATAATAAAAAAAATATGGGGGCCATTTTCAGATGTTAAAGACAATCAAATTTTAAGAGTAAACATGGCAAATATCAGAAGAAAACTTGAACAAAATCCTGCAGACCCTCAATATATTTTTACTGAAGTAGGAGTAGGCTATAGAATGATAGATGAAAATTAAATTAGACTGTCGCATTAATAAATATTACTTTAATATATATTAAAATATGATTATTATGATTAAAATTATTTTTGCGACAGCCTTATTTTTTAACTTAAACTTTTGTAATTTATAAAAGAGTATACTTCAAATTTTTCTGGAAAATCAAATTTATGAATCATTTTGTTTAAAACACTTTGAGTTATTGTTCTTTCCCTTATTTTATTTCTTCTTAAAAGCTCTTTATAACTAGCTTCAATATATATAAGTTCTACTCTTGCACCATAAGAAGAAAATAAATCTATAAGCTTTTTTCTAGTTTCTCCTACTAAGTTTGTTGCATTCCATATAAAAGGCTTCTTTTCTCTTAAATATTTTTTAGCCCTTTCTTTTGCTATATTTGCTACCTTTCCTGAGTTTTCTCTTGGTGAAATATGAAATTCTTCTCTTATATCATCTAAAGAAATCACTTCTGCTTCTTTAAAATTTTCTTTTATAAAGGTGTCTTTTCCTGCTAGGGGAAGACCACACATAATTGTAACTTTAAATGATGTTACATCAAAAACTTCATCCTTATACCATATATTATTATCTTTAAAATATTTAAACCTTGTGTATTTATTAGCAAATTTAAGTTTTTCATAAAAGCATCCTATTTCTATGGAGTATTCTTTAAAATATTCTACTTTACTTAAAATAAGCTCTTTATCACTACATTCTCTTCCTAGTGCATCAGCTTTAGAGAGCATATATAAAAGCTTCATATTCAAACATTCACTTGTTTTTATTAGTTCATAATCTATAGAATCTTTTTCTAAAAATACAAGAGGAAGTCCATGGTATTTTATAAGAGAAGCAATTTGTTCTCTTGTTTCTAAGTTTATGTTAAATTTTTCTTCATATTCTTTGTAGCATATTTCTCTAAAGGCTTTTGCTCCTCTTACTGCATGTTTAGGTGATACAATTTCATTATTTTCAATTTTTGTACATGTTATTTTTCCTATATCATGAAATAAAGCTGACATATATAAAATTATTTTTTCATTAAAAGAGAGTTCTTTCCATTCCTTCATTTTTATGATTTCATTACATACATTTTTAGTGTGAATAAAAACATTTCCTTCTTTATGATGCTTAGGGTTTTGTTGTATTTCTTTAAGGGAGTATATTATTTCAAAGTTTTTTACAATATTATCAAATTCAAATCCTTCTTTAAATATTCTTTCCATAAAATTCACTCCTTATACATAGAATCAAAAATATTAATTCCTTTTTTAAGTTTATTAGGAATGATTGGTCTTTTCGCCCAATGGGTTTCAGAATCTAATATTGTATTTAAAAAAGAACTTCTTACATATTTAAATCTATCTATTACTTCCTCTTCACTTTCTACTTTGATATATATTCCTTCCATTAAGTCTGTAGTGTCTGTTTGTTTTTCTACCATTTCATAATTTAAACCATATTCCTCACATTGCTTTTTTAATTCTTCTTTGCACTTGTCAGATTTAAAGTTTGATTTTCCAAGAAGTGAGGTGATTTCTTCAATACTTTTAATTTTTCCTTCATAAAGAACTAAAACTGAAGTTATAAAATTATAACCTTTAAGCATTTCTCTTCTTTTTTTAGTGCTTAAAAATTTATTTTCTTCTTTATCATAAATATCAAACTCCATAAAATAATGAGTAAGATTATCATAAAAAACAGTATGCTTTGCATAAAGCCATTCTCCATACATTATATATCTATTTCCTAAAATCTCATATAACTCATTTTTAAAGGAATTTGCCCACATTTTAAATAAGGAAAATTGTTTTTCTCCATACCCTCCATTTAAAAAATGTCCTCTACTTTGAAGAAGAAGATTTCCATTTTTATCAAAGCTTATTCCAGAATTAGCACCATCTAC
>JALFQD010000198.1 GCA_022785265.1 Clostridium sp.
GATGATAATTATGCAGGAAATAGATATGAACATATGATGTATAACTTGGTAAATAATATTGTGTTTAATAATATTTGTGCTAAAGATAAGGATATAAATTTAAATATAGCAACTCGTATATCTGTAATTCCACTAAAAGAAAAAAATATTTTAGGGGAATTTGACAGAATTGGATATAAGTTAAATGGAAATAAAATAACTAATTATAAAAATAAATATGGAAAAAACTTTCCAAGCAAAATGTATTTTGGAACAGATGAAAAAACCTTTAGAACATTTTTATCTACAATGATGATATACAATAGAAATGAAGAAATCAACTTTAATAAAATAAATATAACTCAAATAGATTATAAAGATAGTCAAGATATGGCATTTTTATATTTAGCTGATTTTGTATGTAGTTACATAAAAAGAAATTATCTTAAAGAAAAAAAGCTTTACCATGAAGGATATAATTATACATTTAAGTTTGATGAATTTTTAGAAGAAGCAACAGAAATAAGCTGTAATAAAGAGCCTTATATATGGACATATGAGGATATAGATGGAACATATAACAATGCTATGAATAGCCTTTACAAAAATGATATATTTAATACTTTAAATTATCTTTATGAAGGAAAAGTAAGTGAAAGTAAATATAGTGATTATTATAATAAATATTGGTTTAAAAAGATAATTAAAAGCTTAAAGATAAATGACATTACAAATTTAGAAAATGCAATAAATTTATTAGAACAAAATATAAGAAAAGATCCTTTAAGATTAGAATTTATATTTAAAAATTTAGAAAGCCTTATGGAAAATGATGAAGAAATAAAGAAAAGCAGTAAATATAATGAATTAAGTTATAAGTTAGCAGATTTAGGTTTAAGAATATATAACCATAAGGGAGATATTAAAAAAAGTGATGAGGAATTCTCAAAATGTGAAAAACTAAAGGATAAAGTTTCAATAGAAAAATATTTAGAAACTGCCAATAGACAATCTGTTAACTATTCAAATAAGTTTGAATTTGAAAAAGCACTAGAATTGTCAGATTACAATGAGGAATGTTTTAAAATAATAAAAACTGCTAAAAAAGAAATTGCAGAACTTAATGAAAATAAAGGAAATGATTCTTGGAAGGTTTTAGAGCTTGGAAAGTGTTTAAGTTCAAGTGGACAATACCTTGCCTTTATGAAAAATGAAAAAGCACTTGAAAAATTTAAAGCTGCAATAGAAGAATTTAATGGAGATGAAAAAAACATAAGACAAACTCTTTCTTATATATTACATTTTGCAATAGATAATAACAATAGAAGTTTATATGAAGAATACTGTGAAGAGTATTTTTATGGAGAAAAAATTCTGGAAGGACAATTTAACACTATAATAAATGGAACATTTAAAGGAAGAGATAAAGATTTTGCTTTATATGTATTTATTAAAGCCTTAGATATTTTATATAGCGAAGAAATAAAAATTGATTTTATTGATAAAATAAGAACAATGGATAAAAATAAATTAGGTTTTAATGTAAATTCACACCCTTGGGAGCTAATATACAAGCATTTAGGAAGCTTATATTTTAAAAAGAATGAGAAAAAATACTTTAAAGATAGTATAGATAAAGGAATAAAAATACAAGAAAAGGATTTAACAGTAGACTTAATAAAATACTCCATCGAATTAGAATATGCCTTTAAAACAGATGACTTAAAAGCTTTAAGTAAAAAAATAAAAGAATTTGAAAAGCTTATTAATGATAAAGAAATAACAGTTTTTAAAGATTGTATAAAAGAAAATAATTTAAAAACTTATGAAAGTATTATTAACAAATTTACATTTATGTATTCATAAAAATTAAAATCTACGCAACCTAATAAAAATATAGGTTGCGTAGAAAATAAAAAGTTAACTTAGACCTGTTTAAGGGATTGTTTCACACGTATTTACCACTTTAAATTAAATTTAAGATATTTAAAGTGAGGTGATATAATGGTTGTTTTAGTTTCAATTGGAATAGCTTATGTTTGCTATCAAGTTGCAAAAGAGAAGGGACGTGATGCAGTTACCTGGGCAATACTAGGATTTCTCTTTGGCATATTTGCATTAATTTTATTAGTATTCATACCAAAATCAGACAAATAGGAGGGGAAAATAATGCTTGCATTTTTAGTTTTAATTGTGGGAATTATAGCTTTAGTTGGATTTATGAAAGCACTTAATGAAATTTCAAAAAAATTAGGTGGTGGCTTTGTTGCTAGAATATCAGAAGCTATTATGCCTATTTTTATAGCAATTCTTGCAGTAATAGGATTAGCAATATTATGTTTAGTAAGTTATTAGTTATAATATATGAATTAAAAAAATAACTAGACAAAAATAAATAAAATATGATAAAATATAAACATAAGGTTAAGAAAAACAAACTTGCGAAACCCCAAAACCCCCTAAAAAGGGGGGGAGGTTTCGCAAAAAGAGAAAAAGCTAAGAAAATGGCTTAAACACTAGCTTTTAGAGAAATTTAAAAAAATACGAAACCTAAAAATACACCTTATTTTTTAAGAAAAATTAAAAATGAAAAAGGGGTTTCGTAAAACGGCAAATTTAGTCCGCATGAACACTAGGTTTCAGAGGGGTGCTGTGGAAATTACATTAGACCTGTTTAAGGGATTGTCACTCCCAGGATGTTGGATATTCATCTACTATGGACATAATGTCCGTGGAAATTACATTAGACCTGTTTAAGGGATTGTCACAACCCAATTCTTCCTTTTATTACTTCTTCTTGTAGAGCCTGTGGAAATTACATTAGACCTGTTTAAGGGATTGTCACGTTTTCAACTAGAGATTGCACTTTTGCAACATACTCTATGTGGAAATTACATTAGACCTGTTTAAGGGATTGTCACAGAGCTTTGTGCTAATAGTTTTGCTATTACAGTTGATAGGTGGAAATTACATTAGACCTGTTTAAGGGATTGTCACTACTATTAAGATCTTTATTAATATCTGGATGATATTTGTGGAAATTACATTAGACCTGTTTAAGGGATTGTCACGAAGAAAGAGGACATGCTTTTGATATGCTCACTTTCTTGTGGAAATTACATTATACCTGTTTAAGGGATTGTCACTGAGAATGACTATAAGAAAAGTTAAGAAAGATTATAATGGTGGAAATTACATTAGACCTGTTTAAGGGATTGTCACCTATTAAGATAGATAACCATACAATAAAATATAGTATAAAGGTGGAAATTACATTAGACCTGTTTAAGGGATTGTCACAAACCTATAAATTCATCTATTGCATAGTCGAAGATCTTTGTGGAAATTACATTAGACCTGTTTAAGGGATTGTCACTCCTTAATACCTAAAAATATAAAAAAGATAATATTAAGTGGAAATTACATTAGACCTGTTTAAGGGATTGTTGCATACTTATTTATCACTTCAAATTAAATTTTGTAATATATTTACTAATATTTAAAAAGAGGTGGTATTTTTGGATAGTTTAGAGGAAGAAAAAATTAAAGATGAATTTAACAAAGTAATAGCAAAGAGCTTAGAGGTTTCTAGAGACAAGCAAGAAAGTATATTAGAAAATGATATGAATAAATTTTCAGAAGGTGCAAAGCTTGCTTTTAGGGTTATAGTTTTAGGAGAAAATTATGATGATATTGTAAGTAAATTAGCTGAGGATTTTAAGTTTTCAGTAATTTGTGATTTAAATGAGTATAAGTCATATTATCAGAGAGAAAACTATGAAAAGGTTTTAGCAAAGGAAACAGAGGAAGTTAAAAAGGATAGTTTAAAAGAAAATAAAGTAAAAGAAAAAAAGAAGAAAAGTGAAAAAACTATAGATAGTAAGGAACTTTTAGAAATAGTAAATAGCTTAATAAAATTAAATCAAGAAAAGAAAAATATTGAGTCCTTGATAATTGAATTAGAAATAAAATTAAAAGATAAGTTAAAGGAAAATGAAATTTTAAATTTGGATATTGGAGTTTTAAAGAAAGAAAACAATAAAATTACCATTGAGATGGAGCTATAAAATATGAAAATGGGAGTAATAAGCTATGATATAACTCATAGTAAGACAAGAGATAATTTGTATAGGCTACTAAGTTCATATTGT
>JALFQD010000211.1 GCA_022785265.1 Clostridium sp.
AGAAGCAGAGAAAAATATAAGTTCCTTTGAAGAAAAACTTAAAGCACCTAAAGAAAGTGTAGAAAACTTAAAACAAGAAATACAAAGTCTTTATGATAGTCTTGAAAATGAAAATTTAACAGATATAGAAAAGCAAATTATAAATTCAAAAATAAAATTAAAAGAGTCTACTTTAAAAACAACAGAAGGAACATTATCTTATTTAGATAATAAAATAGCAGAGGAAAAAAACAAACTTCTTTTAGCAGAAAAAGCATTTCAGGTTGTTGAAAATCAATTTATTAATGTAGAAAATGCTTTTAATTCTGGAGAAAAACAGCTTAAACAAGCAGAAATTCAGCTTCAAACAACAAAAGAAACCCTAGAAAATTCAAAACTTCAACTTCAAGATAAAAAGATTCAATTTGAAAATGGAAAAGTTACTGCAAATGATGAATTTGAGAAGGCAGAAGAAAAGCTTAATTCTGGAAAAGAAGAAATTAAAAAAGCAGAAGAAGAGCTTGAAAAATCTAAAAAGTATGGAGAAGAAGAATTAGATAAAGCTTTAGAAAAAATCAAAAGAGGAGAAGAAAAAATAGATTCTATAGAACCTCCTACTTGGTATGTTTTAGATAGAAAGCTTCATTATAGTTATATGGATTATGGAAGTGCTGCAGATAGAATGGCTTCAATAGCAAAGGTATTTCCAGTATTTTTCTTTATAGTAGCAGCTTTAGTATGTTTAACTACTATGACAAGAATGGTTGATGAGGAAAGAGGAGAAATAGGGACTTTAAAGGCTTTAGGTTATGAAAAAGGAGCTATTGCTTCAAAATTTATAATTTATGCTTTTATTGCTAGTATTTCAGGAAGCATTGTGGGAATATTGATAGGGGCAGTATTATTTCCAACAGTTATTTATAATGCTTGGGCAATTATGTATGTAATGTCAAAGGTAGATATTATATTTGATTGGAAGCTTGCCTTCTTAGCAACAATAATTGCAACCTTAATAACAACTTTATCAGCATTATTTTCATGTTATAAGGAATTGGTTGCAACTCCATCTGTTTTAATGAGACCTCTTCCACCTAAAAATGGAAAGAGAATATTATTAGAAAAAATAACATTTATATGGAAAAGATTATCTTTTACTCAAAAGGTAACAGCAAGAAATTTATTTAGATATAAAAAGAGATTTTTAATGACTGTTATAGGCATAAGTGGATGTACAGCACTTTTATTAGTGGGCTATGGAATAAAGGACTCTATTGAAACAATAGCAGATATACAATATGAAGAAATTATAAAGTTTCAAGGTGATATTTCTTTAAAGGATAATTCAACAATTGAAGAAAGAAAAAAGGTTTTAGAGGATATAAAAAACAAAGAAGGAATATCTGATGCCTTAGATGTTGAATTTAAGAATACAACCATAAAGGATGATGAATCTGAAACAAGTGTTTCTTTAGTTGTTCCATCAGATATAGAAAAATATAAAGATTATGTATGTCTTAGAGAAAGAAAAAGTAAAAATATGCTTGATTTAGATAAAGATAATGTTATTATCTCAGAAAAGTTAAGTAAAAACTTAGGAGTTAAAAAGGGAGATAAAATAAATATAACTATTGGAGATGGATATTATGATGAGGTTACTGTAGGAGGTATTATGGAAATGTATGCAGGTCATTATGTAATAATGTCTCCTAAATATTATAAAGATACCTTTAATGTTACTCCAGATTATAATACAATATTTGTTTTAACAAAAAATAAAGATACTTCTATTGAAAATGAATTAGGAAAAGAAATAATTAGTATGGATAAAGTAAAATCAGTAAACTTTTATTCTTCAAAGATTACAAATTTTAATAATACAATATCAAGTTTGAATTTTGTAGTTGTAGTATTAATAGTATCAGCAGCAGCCTTAGCTTTTGTTGTATTATATAATTTAACTAATATAAATATAAGTGAAAGAATAAGAGAAATAGCAACAATAAAGGTCTTAGGATTTTATGATAATGAGGTTGCAGCATATGTATATAGAGAAAATATAATTCTTACATTAATAGGTTCTATAGTAGGGCTTGGCTTAGGCGTATTTCTTCATAAATTCATTATGACTACTGTTGAATTAGAAAATGTTATGTTTGGAAGAAATATAAATTTTATTAGCTATATATATTCTATTTTACTTACTCTTGGTTTTGGAATTGCAGTAAATTTAGTAATGTACTTTAGATTAAGGAAAATTCCTATGGTAGAATCATTAAAATCAGTAGAATAAATTGAATAAAATCCTTCCTATGAAGCAATACTAAAATTAAGTATCATAGGGAGGATTTTTATAATGCCAATAACAATAATAACAACAATAATATCAGCTTTTTCAATAATAGCAGGCTCATTATTAGGAGCACTATGTAGTTGGATAATAAATAGAAAAATGCACCAAAAAAGAATACAAGAAGATTATAAGTTAATGCAAGAAAATCGAAGGTATGAAGAATCTTGCAAAAAAAAGCAACTAGTTAATAATGCAAATGTAATAAGACTTGATATAGCAACAGCAATTTTTCAAAGCATAAGAAGCCTTCAAAACAAAGATGAGGATAAAAAATATCTCTATCTAATGCCATTAAATAAGGAATATTCATTAGCAATAATATCCTTAAGTGATGAGTATAGTCTTCAAGAGCTTAGTCTCATATATCAAATTTATGGAATTATAGAAAAAGTAAATAAAGATATACAAGTATGGAAGGTAGGAGACAATAGAGCTTATGATAAAGTACTCAAAGGATTTAAATCAATTTTATACAAAATTTATAAAGATAATTATGAAAATATATTAAAGGTAAATCCAGATATGATTTCATATGAAGAATTATATAATAATGAATACATTGATAATGAATATAAAAAAGTATTAAAAAAGTTAGATAAACTTTGTTTTATGGAAAATAATACAAAGAAGTAAGAGGTGAACAAAACAAATTTGGAAAAATATGTTATAATAAAAATATAAAAATTTTTTTAAAGAGGAGGAAAAGTGATGAAAAAATATATAGAGATTATGGAATCACTAATGAAAAATTATCATTATAAACTAGAGTTACTTTTAAAAACAAATGATTTAAGTGAATATTATAATGAAAACTATGATGAATTTGAAGATAAAAAGTATATATCTCGTTTAAGATTAGTAACAGCCATATTATATTCATCAGATTTTAAAGATGAAGATATTGAGCCACTTGTTGATAAGTTATATTTGAGGGAACTAAAAAATAATGAAGAAAGTGCTTTTAGCAAAAGTGAGGTTTTAGATATACTTGCTTCTATAAGAGAAAGTTATAAAGAAAAAGATGATTATAAATTCTTTGAAAAGATGGAAAACATAGACCCAAATTTTAAAATTAATTTAGTAAAGAGAGTTAATACTAAAAATATTAAAAATCTTCTTATTGAAGAGTGTATAGAAATGACATTACATTTAAAAGAATATGAAACAGCCTCTAAACTTATTGATGAATGGACTAAAGAGCAAAAGGAATGGAATATAGATAATTTAGGAAAGCTTTATTATTATGAAAGAGACACAAAAAATTATAAAAAGCAACTTGAAACAGAAGAAAAGATAATTGATATTGTGAAAAAATCTAATGATAATAGTGAAATAAGCGAGAGACTTAATAAGTATGCTAAAGACCTTATTAATTTTAACTATTATGAAAAAGCAAAAGAGGTATTAAAAGAAATGATGCCTTATTTAGAAAAAACAGATATAACATGGTATAAAACTATTTTAGGACAAGCAGTACTAGAAAATTATATGGATTTAATACTTAAGAATACAGAAGATAAAGAAATAAAAAGTCTTTGGAATGAAATAGAGCCTTATTTGTTAAAGACAAAAGACAATATGTCTATTATTTTAAAAAGTAAGATGGAGAAAGCTAAAGAAAGTATAGCTTAAATATTAAGAAATAATTAAGGAAAAATAAGATTATATTAATTGACCAATTAAAAGTTAAAACTATAAAATATAGGTGTAGTGTTATATACACCTGTATTTTATGTCGTTTTGTCTTGATTTTGAACTTATTAAGGCAGAAAAACAAAACATTATTAATAAAAAGATGAGGAAAATAAAATGAGAAAATCTTTTAAAGTTATAGTTTTAGGGATATTTATAATAGTAACAGTAATGCTTATGTGTAGACCTGTAGGAAAGGCTTATGAAAAAAAGATAACCTTTAATTCTATAGATGAAATTATAGAAATATTAAATAATAATTCGTTAAATGTTATAGATAAGTCTGGAAGGGATGTAACAAATAATATATTTTCAGAGTGTTTATCTAAAAGAAAAAGGATATGTGGTAATAATTTAGAATATTCAAGAATTAATCTTAAATATGATGAAGAGAAAAATACAGAAAATGCACAAAAGCAAGTTATTAATGAATATTTAAAATTATGTAAAGAAAATTTAGATGGTTATAAAGTATGCGACAAAATTGAAGCTAGAATATATGATTTTGAAGGAACATATATTTATGATAATTCTTATGATAAAGGAGAAATAAGTTTAGTATTTATTGATGAAGGAGAAGGGTGGGTAATAGATTATTTTATGATTAACAATTTAGAAGAAGATAATCAATAGAAAAGATACATGGAGGATGATTTATGATAGAAATAAAAAATCTTTCTGTTGAATTAGAAGAGAAAGAAATTTTACATAATATAAGTTTAAAGATGGACAAGGGTAAGATTTATGGAGTTATTGGTCCAAATGGAGTAGGGAAGACAACTTTAATTAAATCTTTAGTTGGAATATATAAAAATAATAAAGGAAGTATCTT
>JALFQD010000310.1 GCA_022785265.1 Clostridium sp.
AACTATGGATAACTTGCTAAGTTAATAATAAAGCTTAATAAAAGAAACAAGTTTAAGAATTTCCTTTCATTCAGTTAGAAAGTTTTAATTATTATTTTGCGTTGACTTGGAGCTAGCAGGGCGGAAAAAGCAAAATAATAACTAAAACTTTTTTATATAAAAATTACTTGATGTTAAGAAATTCATATTAACATAAACATTTTATCTACAGAAAATAATTTGAAATGGATTTTCTCACTATTTTTTGTGGATAACTTTAAGACAAAGTATTTTTAAAGTTTTATAATAAAAAATTATCAAAGGATAAAGTCATATTTTTATATGAAAATTTGCCTATAACACCTATAGGGAGTGTGAGATTTGGGTAATCATGTCCAAAAGGAAAATTCATAATTATTGGAATTCCTAAGGTTGATAGTTTATTTATAAATATTTCTTTTAAGGTAAAGCTTTTTGTGTAGTTATTTAAGCTACAATTTTTAAAGTGTCCTAAAATTATTCCATTACAACTTTTAAATTTTTCACTAAGAATTAATTGTGATAACATTCTATCAATAGCATAGGGATATTCATTGATTTCTTCTATTAAGAGTATGGAATTGTTTGTATTTATTTCATAAGGAGTGCCTAAAGAAGAACAAATAACAGATAAATTGCCACCAGACATTTTTCCAGAAAAAGATTTTGGATTTATTATTTCTATATTTTTATAGTTTGAAAGATTATATGTAAAGGTATTTGAGGTAGAAATTGAAATGAAAGATTCTAAAGTGATTTTATCATTAAAATTAGAATTTACCATTGGACCATGAAATGTAATTAAGCCTAGGGAGGATAGGTAATTTAGAAGTATAGTTATATCGCTATATCCACAAAAGAATTTAGGGTTATTTTTAATACATTTTATATCTAAATATGGAATAGTATTTATTGAACCATATCCTCCTCTTAAGCATATTATCCCATCAATAGAATCATCAGCAAACATATTATTTAAATCATTTGCTCTATCTAAATCTTTCCCAGCTAAGTAGCCATATTTATCATAAAGATGATGAGAAGTTTTTATTTTAAAATTAAGTTTTTTAAATGCATCAATATTATTATTAATTATTATTTTTTCATCACAAGAAGCAGGAGCTATTATACCTAAATTAGAATTTTTATTAAGATGTTTTCCTTTTAGCAATAATAAATCACTCCTATAAAATTTTTTAATTTATTAGTGGAACATATCTTTTTTATAAAGAATAAATGCAACAATACTAGCAATTCCAATAATCATTCCCATTACTATATAAAAACCATTAGGATTTTTATCAAAAGGAAGAGAATAAAGGTTCATTCCATATATACCACTTATTATTGTTGGAATTGCTAAAAGTATTGTTATTGCTGCAAGTACTTTCATTACTATATTAAGATTGTTTGAAATAACAGATGCAAAAAAATCCATGGTACTTGCAAGAATATTACTATATACATCTGTCATTTCAATAGCTTGTTTATTTTCTATAATAACATCTTCAAGTACATCTTTATCTTCTTCATATTTTTG
This sequence comes from Clostridium sp., assembly GCA_022785265.1. Taxonomy (GTDB): domain Bacteria; phylum Bacillota; class Clostridia; order Clostridiales; family Clostridiaceae; genus Clostridium. The sequence goes on from JALFQD010000310.1 coordinate 1,559, forward strand.
AATAAAATCTAGTTTAAGCATCTTTTCAAGGGTTATTTCATTAGCTTTTAAAGAAGTTGAAAAGTAAACTAATGATTTTTCAAGTGAATGTAATTGAATAAGTTCTCTATTCTTCATAGATTTATGAAGTCTTTTTTCAATCATAAGACTTTTTTTATCTATTTGTCTAAGATATAGTAGGTAATAAGTTGATATCCTATTTAAGATTTGTAGTATAAACCTAGATTTTTTAAAAGTAAAAAAAGTTTTAATTTTGCCATTAACAAAGTCAGATAAAATTTTACTGTTTTTTAAGCAGATAGTTATTATTACTTCTTCTGTATGAATTATTGCTAATGGATAAGTATCATAGGTTAAAGAGTTATCCTCCATTTCCGTAAATGGTATATCCACAATAATAACAATTGTATTATCTTCTATATCAATACGGGAAGTTTCTTCATCATCTAATGGTGCTTTTAAAAATTCAATAGGTACTTTTGTTTTTTTTGAAATCAATAATAACTCTTCATCTGAAGGAGCAATTAAATTTATCCAACATCCAGGTTCTATATTATCAATAAGTTTAAACTCAGGATTTATCTCATTAAAGGTTTTATAAATTTGAATCATATAAAAAATCCTCCTTAAATATATTTTTATTGTAACATAAATTATTTATGAATAAAAAAGAAAAGAACAAGAAATTTATTCTTGTTCTATAGTTTTATAAAATTCATTTTTAATTTCAAGCAATAAATTATTATTATGTATTAAATCCATGCCAGTAAAAGCAAGTGATAATGAGGCTTTTTTCATTTGTTCAAAAGCAAATGAAGATTGGGTAGCTTCTAGAAATTCTTTTGAACCATAGTTTATACCTTCTTTTTCTGTAATAGATATATAAGGGTGAATTGAAGGCACAACCTTACTAACTGTACCTATACTTAATCCTGAAAATACATTTGCAGGAGAATTAATTAATATAATTCCATTTTCTTTTAAATTGTGACTGAATAATCTGTTTAAGGTTCTATTAGTTATTAAGTTTTCACTAGGTGGTTCATAAAGAGATATTTTATAAGGAATATTAGTTATTTCAGAAACAAATTCAGCAGTTTTTTTAATTTTTTCTTCTGCAACTTCAGCCATCTTTGTATTTTTAGCTCTTATATAAAATTTTGCTTCACATTCTGATGGGGTAAATAATGGAGTTGAGCCACCAGAAGATATTACAGAATTAATTTCTATATCTTTTGGAAAACCTTTTTTTATGTTATTTATTATATTAAATATAAGAAGTATTGCATCTAAGGAAGTATAATTATTTCTGCTTAAAAAACTAAAGGTACTTTCTTTTGTGTATTTTATTGAAAGTGGAATTATAGATGAAGAAGTTCCACTTTCAGCAGTGATTATGTCTGGGTGACATTCCATAACCACATCTATGTCTTCAAAACATTTTTGTTTTACCATTATATTTTTTGTTCCACCTAAATATTCACCAGGACAACCTATGACTATAACAGAACCACCTATTTTATCTATAATAGAGCCTAATAATATTGAAGCTCCTATAGACATTGTGGTAAGGGCATTATGACCTGTAAGATGTCCTTCATTAAGGATAGCATCATATTCGCAAAGATAGCAAATCTTAGGGTGTCCATTTCCTTTTATAGCATAAAATGAATTAGGAATATCTAAATAATCAGAAGTTATTTTAAAGTCATAATTGCTTAATAAATTACAAATATAAGA
>JALFQD010000316.1 GCA_022785265.1 Clostridium sp.
GAACCATACCACAAGTAAGGGATATGTTTTTTTTATGAGGAATCATATGGTATAATTTAAAGGTAAATATTTTTTTTAGTTTGTACAAAAGGGGGATCATATAATGAGTATAAGAGATAGAAAAACATTATACCATTTAACAAAATTAGATAATTTGGATAATATACTAAAGTATGGTCTAATTTCTAGAAAATTATTGATAGATAATGGTTTATATTTTGAAGATGTAGCAGATTCAGAGATTATAAATTTTAGAAGTAAGATGAATTTAGAACAGTATGTTCCTTTTCATTTTTATCCTCATACTCCATTTGATTGGGTAGTACAAAATAATAATCCAGATGCTGATTTTATTTATATATGTATATCTAAAGAAACAGCAGAATATAACAACTTTAATATAATTCCAATGCATCCTCTATCAATGAATCCTTTTCATATATATGACTATAATGAAGGTATAGAGGCAATAAATTGGGACTTAATGAACAAAAGAGACTATAATGATCCAGTATGCAAAAGTGTTTGTATGGCAGAATGTATAACAAATTTAATTGTGCCATATAAAGTATTTCAAAGTATAGCTGTAAAAAATAGTAACATAAAGAAGATAGTAGAAGATAAAATCAGAAAATATAAAGAAAAAAATAATATAACAGAAACTATATATATAGATGAGAGACCTAGTTGGTTTAATGAAAAAACAGAAATAACATGGTTTGATTTTTAATATAAAATTTATGCAAAATCATCTAAGAAAGGAGGAGAAGTATGATTAACTTTATAACTGGTAATCTTTTAGAATCTAATGCAGAATGTCTTATAAATACAGTAAATTGTGAAGGATATATGGGAAAAGGAATAGCATACCAGTTTAAACTTAAATATCCTAACAATAATAGAGATTATGTTAAAGCATGTAAAAGTGGAGCATTAAAAGTTGGAAAATTACATTATTTTAAGGAAGATAATAAAATAATAATAAATTTTCCTACAAAAGATAAATGGAGGCAAAAATCAAAAATAGAATATATTATTTATGGAATGGATTCTTTAGTAAATTTATTACCAATATTAAAAGTGAAGAGCATAGCAATTCCTCCTTTGGGTTGTGGAAATGGAGGTTTAGAATGGAATGATGTTAAGTCTCTAATAGTAACAAAGTTAAGTGAAATAAAAGATGAATATGACTTTTATATATATGAACCATCCAGTGGATATTCTATTATATCACCAAAAGAACAACCAAAATTAAATGTATCTAGTTTAGTATTAATGGATATAAAATTAAATTTAGATAAATTTAATTCATTAAGACTTCAAAAAACAGCTTATTTTACAAATATATTTTTAGGAGAGACATATTTTAGATTTAAAAAACATAAGTATGGCCCATATGATAATGCCATACCTATAATAAGCAAGGGTATAAAAGCATTTCAAACATATTATGGAACTAAAAATACTAAAGAAGCTTATGAAATAGCATTTAGAACAATAATAAGTGAACAATCAAAAAATAAATTAGCTTATATAAAACCAGCTATATATAGAGCTTGTATGTATGTTAATCAAATAAAAACTGATAAAGAGTTAGAATGTATATCTACTATATTATTTTTAATAGAGAATAATATAGTAGATAATAAAGAAGATGTTATAAAACTATTTAAAGGTTGGTCGGAGGATAAAGCTAGTAGATTTTCAGAAGAAGATATAAAACAAGGTTTAGAATATTTAATAAAAACTAATATTATATCTAAAACCTTAGTTGGATATGAGATTAACAAATAACAAAAAAATCTCCTTTGGAAGTGTAACAGAGAACCGTATCAATCAGAAAATATGAAATATTAAAAGTCGAAAAAATCTTAGTGGAATTGTCTTATTAAGGATATACTAAGTTAAAGTTATGATTATATTAGATATATTAGAATTATATATTTGTAAGAAGGTGTTCTAAGAGATATGTATTATGTATACAGATAAAAGCTCTTTTGTCTTTAGCTAATGCTACTGGAAAAGAATCTACTATATTTTCAGTAATTGCTGAATATTGATTTGTAAAACTTGATGATAAAATAGAAGCTAATTCTCTAAATACTTCATTCAAGTTGTTAAGTCTATTATTAAAAGCTTGATAACTTGGTATGTTTGGGAAGTATTCATTTAAGTGATTTATAGCATATTTGTATACATCCTTTTTAGTATATTGTTTTTGTAAAGTTGCCCATAAATAGATTGTTATTACCTCCTGCTCAGTGAATTTAGGCGAACAATTATTACTAAAACGTTGCACCAAATATGCTAATCTGGTATCATAGATATCAGAAACATAGCAATATAATTCAATTAGTTTAAAGATGAATTCTTTTTTCATATTTTCATTTTAACTGTTGATTCGCATAATATAGTATACAATCTAGTTGTTTTAGGCAACTGGCATTACTATAATTTGATAAAAAGTAGTAGCTATCCAATTCGACCTGGGGCTGCTATTTTTTTTTTTTTGAGATTTTTCTTATTGCTAAGGTTCTTTTTTACTTTTAAATGACAAAGATTGTCTATGTAGAAATGCAATAATAAAATCATAAAAGATAAGGAGGTAAATATTATGAATGTTTTTGATGTTGGAGGAATTGTTAGTTTTATAGCAACAGTAATCTCAGCTATAATAGGTACAGGGTTATTTAAGTTGTTAAACAATCTATTTGAAATTAAATATTTAGGTGGTTTTAAAGCTATAATTGCTGAGTGGTTTAGTTGCTTTTTTGTAGGAGCATTTATAGTTAATTTAGTTTTTGGATTAATATCAGGAGTAGTTTCAGTACTGTGGTTTTTAATAAAGATAGCTTTAATTATAGCAGTGGTAGGTGGAGCAGGATATTTTATATATACAAAAGTTAAGGAAAGAAAAAAATTATCAGATGGAAGCAAAGAAGAAGAGACTTCAAAAGAAACTAAATAATATATTTATAAGAAAATTAAGCTCTGATTATCATTAAATTTAGTGGTATTTAGGGCTTTCTAAGCAATAATAAAGAAGGTGCTTGTAATGAGTATTTTTAAAGATGATAATATAGTTAGATGTCCTTTTTGTGGAAGAAAAATGAAAAGGTTTATTCCAATTGTGACTATACCAGATGAAGATGATTTTAAGAGTAAGGTTGTATCTAGAATAGAACATATAACAAATAAGGAAAGACAAAAAGATATCTTAGAAAGCTTAGATAAAATAATTAAAGGTTGAAGATTGAAAGGAGGGAGAAAATGTGCAGTTAGAGAAGAATAAAATTTATAGGATAATAGAGTTATATCAAAGGTTTAATAATGGAGAAGTAATGTCTAAGAAGAAAATATCCTATGAATATGGAGTGGATTTAAGGACTGTTCAAAGGTACATTAAGGAATTAAATGACTTCTTTGAAGAGCATGATAAAAACAATAATGAACCTATAAGAAGGATAGAATATAATTCAAAGAAAAGTGTTTATGAGCTTGTAAATAGAAATTCTGAAAGTGGTCTTAGTGATGGAGATATACTTGCAATATGCAAGATAATATTGGAATCAAGAGCTTTTTCAAAAAGTGAAATGAAACGAATAATTAACACTCTTACAGCTAAGTATAATAATGATAAATTAATGAAAAATGCTTTAATAAATGAGGAATTTAACTATGAAGAGTTAAAGCATAATAAGAATAATAAATGTGGTAAAACTCTTAGTAATTTTCTTTGGGATATTAATAAAAGCATAGCAGAAAGAAAAATTATTGAAACTGTCTATACAAGAAAAGATAATCAAACAAGGTCTGTAAGATTAAAGCCTTTAGCAATAGTTTTTAATGAGTATTATTTTTATTTAATGGCTCAAAATGCTGATAATGGAGATGCTTATATCTATTCATTTAGGGTAGATAGGTTTAAAGAATATAAAGTTACTAATGAAGAGTTTAAAATTGATTATAAGGATAAATTTAAAGAAGGAGCATTTAGAAAGAAAATACACTTTATGTATAAAGGGGAGCTTACCCATATACAATTTAAGTTTTGGGGGGATTCTTTAGAAGCTGTCCTTGATAGAATTCCAACAGCAGAAATTATTGGCTGGGATGGAGACAAGGCAATTATTGAAGGAGAAGTTTATAGCAAAGGTGCTATAATGTGGCTTCTTAGTCAAATGGAATTTTTAGAAGTTATTAGACCAAAAAGTTTAAGAAAAACAATGAAAGAAAAGATTGAAAAAATGTATAAACTATATAATGAATAATAAAAAAATAAAGCCTATAAAATTTTGAAGTAGGCTTTATTTTTTTATTATGATGACAAATTTTGTCTAGGTGATAATATTACAATAAAGATGTGGTATTTATTGTGGTGTGGTGCTTAGTGTTTTAGAAATTACTTTTTGTCACTATCTTTTAGATTAGTTAGTGGATATTCATTTTTTATTTTGAACATTAAGTATCAGCTCCATAATTATATTTTAAGTGCAAAATTTAAAATAATATGTAGGTAAAATATAAGTACAAAAATAAATTCAAAATTAATCTATTATAATAGAAACAATAAATTGGTATTATGTGAGAATAATAAGAAAAGGGGTGGGCTTATAATGACTAAGGATGAATATAATAAATTTAAATCAGAATTAGAAAAGATATATAAAGATAAAGAGTTCGCAAGTAGTTTTAAAGATATATTAAAGAGTTTTAGTTTTAAGAGTAGTGCTAAATTATTAGAAAGTAAAAGAGATGCTTATAATTATAGGGTTTCAAAAGTATTTTGCAATTATGATATTCCTAATAAAGATTTAATCGCTATGTTAGACAAAATGTGGAAAGAAGCATGTGAGTATAGTTTTAATAAAATAAAAAATTTTTTTGTAACAACAGTTCCAGTTTATACAGTAAAAAGAATGGAAATGGATATACTTATGAAAAGATATATAGATATGACATATAAGTATTGTTGCGATTTTGTTAAGGATAAAATAGACGAGTAAGTTTAATGTATTTCAATAAAAAGTATATGCTTTTAATAGAAAAAATATAAAAGAATAGTGTATAAACTTTATACTATCAATCATAAAAAGGAGGGCAAATTATGACAGAAAGAAAGCCAAAGAGAAGGCAAGAAAATCTAAAGGAAGAGCAAATTGAAACAGGGGGCATTGTATATGGAAATGTAAGTGATGCAAGTACAATATATGGGATGGATAAGTTTAATACTCCAAGAGGACATGGCTTTGCTGCAGAGAAAGCTAATCATTTGTATGATAAATTAAAAGGAAATGATGCTAGTATAGTTGGAGATAATAATGCTAAAAATGGTGCTGATAGAATTGTAAATGGTGTAAATATACAAACAAAGTATTGTGCAAGTGGTTCAAAGTGTATTTCTGAGTGTTTTGAGAATGGAAAATTACGATATATAAATGCTGATGGAACACCAATGCAAATAGAAGTGCCATCAGACAAATATGATGCAGCAATACAAGCAATGAAAAATAGAATAAAAAATGGAGAAGTTCCAGGAATTAATGACCCAGAAAAAGCTAAAGAAATAGTTAGAAAAGGACATTTTACATATAAGCAAGCAAAAAATATAGCTAAATTTGGAACAGTAGAATCAATTACATTCGATGCTGTAAATGGTGCAATCATAGCAAAAAATGCAATGGGTATAAGTGCAGCTATAACGTTTGCAACAAATATTTGGAATGGAGAGGATTTTGATGTTGCTATAAAAAATGCAGCTTATTCAGGTTTAAAAGTTGGTGGTACAACATTTGTAACATCAATTTTATCAAGCCAATTGTCAAGAGTTGGTTTAAATAGTGCATTAGTTGGAAGTTCAGAAGCAATCGTTAGTTTAATGGGACCTAAAGCATCAGCAATGTTAGTCAATGCTTTCAGAAGTGGAAGTAATATATATGGAGCAGCCGCAATGAAAAGTGCAGCTAAAATGTTAAGAGGTAATACAATAACTGCTGCAGTTTCAGTAGTTGTTCTATCTAGTTTTGATGTAGCAAATATTTTTAGAGGAAGAATTTCAGGAAGTCAATTATTTAAAAATATTGCTAATACAACATCTACAGTTGCAGGAGGAACAGCAGGATGGGTAGGTGGAACATCATTAGGTGGAAAGATTGGTACATTGATAATGCCAGGTGTAGGAACAATTATTGGTGGTGCTGTTGGTGGAATAATTGGTTCTTTTGTAGGAGGCTCAACAGCAGGAAAAGTCTCAGAAGCAGTATTAGATGAATTTATAGAAGATGATGCCAATAAAATGGTTAAAATAATAGAAAATGTATTTACAAAATTGGCAGAAGAATATTTGCTTAATAAAAAAGAAGCTGAAAATATAATTGACAGATTACAAGATGAACTAACAGGAAATGTATTAAAAGATATGTTTGCAAGCTCAAATAGAGAAAAATTTGCAAAGAATATGTTAAAGCCATTAATTAAAAAAGAAGTTAAGAAGAGGAAAGTAATAAAACTTCCTTCAGATGTACAAATGATTAATGGTTTGTGTGTTGTATTAGAAGAATTATCAAGTTAATAAATAAATTTAATATTATGTTAGATGAAGATACAGTATCAATTGTTAAAGAGATTAAAGACTTAGATATTATAGAAGGCGAATTTAAATTATATCTTTATATAAATAGAATAAGGTATTAAAATTAGTTATTCAGCATCTAATGTTAATATAACACAATATATAATGGATTGTTTTTATATAGTATAATAGATGGAGATGTTAAAAGTGAAAAAGCCTTTACTAATAGGAGTAGATGATTTTAAAAAATTAACTTATGAAGATTATTATTATGTTGATAAAACATTATTGATAAAAGAACTATTAGATAAGAAATGTAATGAGGCTTTAAAGCAGATAAATGATAAAAATATATAAGGAAAGAGAAAAATGAGAATAAGAAAAGCAGAAATATCAGATTTAAGGGAGCTTTTAGATATATATAATTATGAAGTAGAGCATGGAGTGGCCACTTTAGATTTAGAGCCTAAAACATTAGATGAATGGAAAAAGTGGTTTTATAATCACAATATAGATAACCATCCATTATTTGTGGCTGAGATAGATAAACATGTTGCAGGTTATGCAAGTTTATCTTCTTACAGAGAAAAGGAAGCTTATAAAAGTACTGTGGAGCTTTCTATATATGTTGGTGTAGATTATAGAAAAAGAGGAGTTGCTACTTCTTTGATGGAGTTTATTTTAAAGGAAGCTAAAAATGACAAAAGCATACATACAGTAGTTTCTGTTATTACATCAGGAAATGAAGCAAGTAGAAAACTTCATGAAAAGTTTGGCTTTGAATTTTGTGG